>DATGQM010000001.1:0-12893 GCA_035304205.1 Arenibacter sp.
CGCCGGCCCGTTCCCCCGCAAGCAAAAATGCTGTTTTGTCCGGATTATAGATCAGATCATAAAGCAGGTGTTTTGGGGTAATAAATTGGTAGGGGATATCAGGTCTGTTATCGATAGCGGGATAGGTTCCCAATGGGGTGCAGTTTATCAATATCGTATTTTCCCGTAAAAGTTCGCCATCCAGGTCGCTATAGTTTAATTGTTCCCGAGCGGGATTTCTGGAGATGAAGGTATAGGTAATCCCCATTTTTTTTAATACATGGGCAATTGCCTTGGAGGCACCTCCGGTCCCCAAGATCAAGGCACGCTTATGATGCCCTTCCAAATAGGGAGCTATGGATTTATGGAAGCCATGGGCATCGGTATTATGGCCGATGAGACGGTCGTTCGCAATTTTTATGGTATTCACGGCCCCAATGGTCTTTGCCTCCGCATCCAGATCCGTGAGAAAGGGAATTATCCCTTCTTTATAGGGTATGGTGACATTGAAACCTTTAATGGTTGGGTTTTGTGCCATAAGGTCTTTAAATTCACCGATATTCTGCAGATCAAAATTTTCGTAGGAATAATTATCCAGTCCAAGCGCCGTGAATTTTTTGGTGAAATAATCTCTGGAAAACGAATAGGATATGTTTCTTCCTATCAATCCAAACCTAAATTCCATGTTCCCTTCTTTTTCCATACCAATCCAGACCTAATAAAATCAATATACCGATAATGACAAAAAAAATGGCCCACCAAGTTTCCGATGTGGCCAGATCGGGCAAATATCTTTCGTAATTTTTAATGATGTTATTGCCGCTGGAATCCAACAGAAGATTACCATTGGGATCCATTTTGAACAATGTTCGCTTCCATGGCCATACAACGCCCAGGGATCCGGTGATAAAGCCGAGAATAACCGTAGTGGTGATGTGTTTATAATGTTTGAGCACATAGGTTAACAAATGGGACAGGGTTACCAGACCCACTGCAGAGCCCAAAGTAAATACTGCCAGTACTTTTAGGATATCCAATCTTTGTGAATTCTGTATAAATCCGAAGTCCCCCTTTATTATCTCGGCAAAGGTGTCGTATAATGCATTTACGGAATCTACCAATAAGAGTACATAGTTGCCCAGGAGTATGAGGATAAAGGATCCCGATAGGCCGGGCAATGTCATCCCGCATACACTAATTATTCCACAAAAAAAGATAAAGATCAGGTTGTCGTTCTGTGTGGCGGGACTAAGAAAGCTAATGGAAATACCTATGGCCAGTCCAAGAATACCCGCTACGACCGTCTTTTTGTTCCAATGGTGAAAATCCTTGGCAATGTAATGGATGGAGCCCACGATCATTCCAAAAAAACAGGCCCAGACCCATATCTCCTTTTTTTCCAGAAAATAATCGAGAATCTTGGAAATACTGAAATAGCTCACCAGCATCCCCAATATAAGCAGGGATAAAAACTGCCCGTTGGTATAGCGATAGAAGCTCTTGAACCTACCACTCACCAATAGTTTAAAGGCCTTGATATTTATTTTCTGGAGCGAATAAATAAACTCTTCGTAGAAACCGCCGACAAAGGCTACGATTCCCCCGGAAACTCCGGGCACTTTGTTGGCCGCTCCCATAACAAGCCCTTTAACGACCAAAAAGAATTTATCCGAAAATGTCCTGGGGTTTTTCATTTGGGGTATGCCTTTACTTTTTTGCGGCCAATTTTTCCGATATAAAAATAAGGGAAAAACCAAAGATAGCTAAAAGAATACCTAATAATATTTGCGGGTCGCGCCTATTGCCGAACCATTTGACGAAATGACGGAAAAATCCAATGGTTTCCGAATTTCATCAATGGACAACGATAAAATAGTTTACTTATTTGGAAGCGTTTTTTATTTCCTCGATTAGGTTTTTCACCCATTCGGTGGCATAGAATTGTGGAAATTCATCTTTGAACAGGTGGAGTTGGTCCATATCTATTTTCAGGGCATTTCTCAATCGGTACTGGGCCCTGGGGTAATCGCTTATCAAGAGATAGAAACCGGCCATTTTGTATTGCATCTCACATCGTTGCGGATAAAATTCATGCCCCTGGATCAAAATTTCCAGGGCCGCATGGACGTCCAGGTTTTGTACGGCCACATCTGCCCAATGAAACCAGGTATCAAAATCATAATTGCCCAGATCTACTGCTTGTTGGTAAGCATAGTATGCCTCATCGTTATTTTTTAGGGCAGCATGTATCCGGGCACATTTCTTCCAGTACTTTGGATTTTCCCCATCAATATTTATGGCCTTATTGATGTAATAAAGGGCTTTGTCGAATTTTTTTCGCCTATAATAATAGTCGGTTATGGCCAACCAGCCTTTGTCCAATAAGGGATCCTCGTGCACCGTACGATAATAATAGGCCTTGGCCTGCTTGTTGTCCCTTAATTTTTCATAGCACCTCCCGATCCTTAGATAGGCATGGGAAGTAGGGTCCTCTATGGTAATGGTGGTCGCATAATTTTCAATGGCTTCTGCATACCGCCCCAATTTTTCGAGTACTTTCCCTTTCTCATAATAGGCCCCCGTAAAGGTGTCGTCCGAAATGATCGCAAAGTCAAAGGCCGCCAAGGCTTCCTGGTACATTTTTTTAGGGAAGTACATTTTTCCCAATTGGTGCCATGCCACTTCGCTATACGGGTTGCGTTCCAGATATTCGTTTAGGTACAGGATGGCACCGTCGTAGTCTTCCAGAAACTCGAAGCAATAAATAACGTTGTACAGGGAAGAATAATCTTGCTCGTCATAGGATACGCACTTCATGAAATTCTGTTTGGCATCCTCAAATTTGTCCATGAACAAATATTCCATCGCCAATAGGGAATGGATATCAAAACCGTCGTCCGTGAGGTCCAATGCCTGGTACAATAAAGAAACAGCAGCTTCATGATTGTCCTTCTTTGAATAGATATTGGCGCGCTGTATGTATATCTCCTCGTTGGAACTATCGATGTCCTGAAGCTCATCCAGCATCCTTTCCGCTTGTTCCAGATTGTTCTCAAAGACCATTACCTCTATGGACAGTAATTTGAGCTCAACACTTTCCGGATGCTGTTGCAACCCTATTTTAATGGCCTTTTTAGCCAATGCCATCTTCCCGTTATTGAGATAATGATGAATAATGTCCTGAAAATCCTCCGCATCAAAGAAGTATATATCATCTGTCTTGAGCATGGATTCAAACTTAGCGATGGGTTGCCCAGGTCTTTCGTCTTGTTCTAACGCCATAGGAACTTCTTGTTATTCATTATGGACTAAAGTAATCTTTAGCGATCCGTGATTAGGGTAGGTCATGCCTATATTATTAACAAATTAGTTAACAAATTATTGTGAGAGGCGATCCAAGGTGTCCAAAATAATCTTACAACCACTTATAATTTCTTCCTCGGAAATGGTGAGCGGGGGCGAGATCCGGACCGCTCTGGACTCAAAAAGCAACCAAAATAAGATCAGTCCCTCCTTGGCGCATCTTGTTATCAATTCATTCGCCATTTCTGGATTTTCCATGATCAGGGCGAGCATAAGGCCCTTCCCTCGGATCTCCAGTATAAGGGGATGCCGTAAATGCGCTCTAAAGAGAATTTCCTTTTCCAACGTTTCCGGGATCAGGGAAGTTTCGGTCAATTCCTGCAGGGTGGCCAAACTTGCGGCAGCAATGACCGGATTGCCGCCAAAGGTAGTAATATGCCCCAATTTTGGACGGTCCTGAAGTGTTTGCATCATCTTTTGCGATGCCACGAACGCTCCCACGGGCATCCCACCGGCCATCCCCTTGCCCAGGACCAGGATGTCCGGAACACAGTCGTAATGCTCAAAGGCGAATAGTTTGCCGGTACGCCCAAACCCCGGCTGTATCTCATCGAGGATGAGCATGGCACCCACCTCCTTACATCGTTGCCCGACCTTTTTTAAATAGCCGTTTTTGGGAAGGATAAATCCCGCCCCGCCCTGTATGGTTTCCAGGACTACCGCAGCTGTTTTGTCCGTTATTTTGGAAAGATCGTCCCCTTCGTTAAAACGGAGAAATCCAATATCCGGGACCAAGGGCCTGAAGGCACTTTTCCGCTCCTCGTATCCCATAATGCTCAGGCTGCCCATTGTATTGCCATGGTAGGCCCTTTCGGCGGCTAAAATTTGGCTCCTCCCGGTATATCTGCGAGCCAATTTTAATGCACCTTCCATGGCTTCGGTCCCCGAATTTACCAAATAGGTGGTTTCCAGGGGTGCCGGAAGATGTTTTGCCAAAAGTTTGGCATATTGTACCGCAGGTTGTTGGATGTACTCCCCGTACACCATAACGTGCATATATGTTTGGGCCTGTTCCTGTATGGCGTTTATTACCCTGGGGTGGCAATGCCCCAGGCTGCAGGCGGAAACCCCCGCAACAAAATCGAGATGGGCCTTCCCATCCGTATCATAGATATAGCTTCCCTTGGCATGTGAAACTTCCAGGGCCAAGGGGTGGGGGGAGGTTTGGGCCTGATATTTAAAGAAATCTTCTTTCATGATGGATGTTAATTGTCCTCGTCCTCATTGCGTTTCTTGGATATAGTGTCCAATTTTATAAGGTCTTTCTTGATCGTATCGGTTTTTTCCGGTTCCTTCTTTCCAATTATCGGTGCTGGTCTGGGTATCGGTACCGTATTAATGGAATCCCGTTTTCTTTCCTCTTCCAAGGCCTCGGAAGCATCAATATCCTTATCAATAGGGTTGTCTATTCCCTGTATGGTAACCAATTCCAAATTGTTGTCGTCCTCGTCGAATATGTCGTCCTTGTTAAGGATACGTTCGTCACCGCGCCATATAAACCCTTTTAATTTCCTGCTATTATCCGGCAGGTCCTTATCCGGAAATATATCTCCATCCGGATTGGTAATGAAGGTGATATCCTCTATCTCATTATCCGCCAGGGTCATATTGATCTCACTACAGATCGTTTTGTCTATCCCGATGAGTTCCTGATCGTCATTGTACATATAGTAAATAACTTCCGTATTCTGTACCAGATCTATGGTCTTTAGTTCATTTTCTATGAATTTTCCATATAGATTTTTCCCCTTGGCCTGGTTATACCCTGTTTTGCTTACGCTGTCCAGGGAAATTATAAAGGCATTGTTGATCACTTTCAGGGAGTCCAATTTCTCGGTCTCCAGGTTGGAAAGGAGATGGATACTGTCTCCCGTCATCTGATTTTCCCCGTTCCAGATAACGGGCATGGTGATCAGTTCGGTAATCCCGGTTCTTTGGTTAAAATGGATCGAATCGCATTTACCGCTCAGATCGGTCTTATAGAACTTGGCGTTTCTAAAGGCCCGTAGGATACGTTGTTCGGGTATTCCCGTAAGCATCAGGGTATCGCCGTGCATATATAGGGAATCTTGCTCGACCAAGGTAATGGAAACGGCCCTTTTAGTGGCAAATACGGAATCCTTGGCCTTAAAGACCTCGGCGTAATGGGCCTTGATCACGCCATTGTTGATGGTGTCCAATATTCTGATATTGTTCGTGGCGGATGCAAATTCCGTCTTCTTGTCAAAATAAACGCTATCCCCATAAATGATCCTATTGTTGTAATCTATCCGGGTGTTCTTTATTCCGTAACCACTTTCTATATTGGTGTCATAAAATCCGCGTTCACAATATATTTTATAGGATTCCCCCGTAATGGTAGAGGGACCGTACAGATAGGCATTTTTAGTGGCGGTATAATAGTCCAGTTGTTTTGAGACCAACCGGAACTCCGGATTGGTAAGGTTTACGCTATCCAGGAACTGCGATTTTTTTAATTGTGTAAAGTAGCGCCCTATTTTACTGGTAAGCGTATTGGACGAATCTACTATGGTCCCATGATCCTGGTAGAAGGCTTCCTGTTTTTCCCTATCGAAACGCAGGGTATCCGTAGTCAGGGTCATGCTGTTATGTACCAATACTACGTTCTCCCAAGCCTTGGCCAAGTTGGTATTGCCGTCATAATCTATCCTGCCGCTGGTCAGGTTAACAGAATCTCCTTGTTGCAGGCTAATATTGCCTATGGCCCTGAGTCTGTTTTCCTTTTGGTAATAGATGGCTATATCGCACCAAAGATCGGCCCCCTCGTGTTCAAATTGTACCTGTTGGTCGTCCTTGCTAAAAATGGATGCCCCGGGATATTTCTGCTCGTCCTTGGTAAAGGTACCCCCGTAAACAATGTTTATTTGTTTGCTGTCCGATGGGTTCTGCTGTCCTTGGCCGTTACAAAAGAGCATAAGGGCAAATAATAAAAGTACTGATCTGTACAAACTTTTCAAATTTTGATCAAAAATACTATATTTTGTACCAGGAAAATATAGTTTGGGAGAGTTTTAGTAAAGCCATAACATAAAAAAGGCCACCTAATAGGGTGGCCATTTTTTATCTGTGGATGGTCTGTGTCCTATCCGGACCTACGGAAACTATTTTAATGGGTACCTCCAGTTCTTTTTCCAAGAAAGTAATATAATCCATTAAAGTGTCCGGGAGTTCTTCCGATCTGTTCAATTTGGTAAGGTCCTTGGCCCAACCTTTCATTTCCGTATAGATAGGGCTAACCAGTTCCGGTTCTATATTGTAGGGGAAGTGGTCTATTCGGGTTCCCTTATAATTATATGCGGTACAGACCATAAGGGTCTCGAATCCGCTAAGGACATCGGCCTTCATCATCATCAGTTCGGTTACCCCATTGATTTCTACGGCGTATTTTAAGGCTACCAGGTCTAACCAACCACAACGTCTTGGTCTTCCGGTCACCGCCCCGAATTCATTACCGATCTTCGCCATTTTCGCCCCGTCCCCGTCAAATAGTTCTGTTGGAAAGGGACCCGAGCCTACGCGGGTGGTATAGGCCTTGAAAATTCCGTATACCTTCTTTACCTTATTGGGGGCAATTCCCAGACCGGTACAGGCACCGGCCGCAGTAGTGTTGGAGGAGGTGACGAAGGGATAGGTCCCAAAATCGATATCCAATAGGGAACCTTGGGCACCTTCCGCTAAAATGGTCTTTCCTTCCTTTATGGCATTATTTAAATATTCCTCACTATCTATAAACTGTAATTCCCTTAATTTTTCAACGGCCGCAAAAAATTCCTTCTCCAGTTCGTTCAGGTCGTATTGGATCGCGACATCGTAAAAGTTCACCAAGGATTCGTGCTTATTGGCCAAGGCACGATATTTTTCTTTCCAATTCTCCAATTCGAGGTCACCTATACGGATGCCGTTCCTGCCGGTCTTGTCCATATAGGTCGGGCCTATACCTTTCAGGGTAGATCCAATTTTGGCCTTTCCCTTACTGGTTTCGCTGGCGGCATCCAACAATCGGTGGGTAGGGATAATGATATGGGCCTTTCGGGATACCATTAAGGTTTTTTTATAGTCGATGTTGAACTTGTCCAGCCCTTCCAATTCCTTTACAAAGACCACTGGATCTATGACTACGCCGTTTCCGATAATATTGATGGATTTGGCATGAAAAATACCGGACGGGATCGTACGCAAAACGTGTTTGATACCGTCAAATTCCAGCGTATGCCCTGCATTGGGACCGCCTTGGAAACGGGCTATTATGTCATAGTTTTTGGTTAAAACATCAACTATTTTTCCTTTTCCCTCATCTCCCCATTGGAGTCCTAGTAGTAGATCTACTGCCATTATTTATATAATTGGATTAATTATTAGTGTCGTCTTCCTTGTTCCGGGTCCCGTAAAAGTAAAGGGAATGGGTATTGATCTTAATATCGAATACCTCCTCGATGGTTTGTTTGATAACTTGGATACGGGGGTCGCAAAATTCCATTACCTCCCCGGTATCTGTAAGGATAACATGATCATGCTGCCTGTCGAAATAGGATTTTTCATATTGGGCCTGGTTCTTCCCGAATTGGTGCTTGCGGACCAATTTACATTCCAATAAAAGTTCAATGGTATTGTATAAAGTGGCCCTGCTGACGCGGTAGTTTTTATTCTTCATTTTGATGTAGAGCGATTCTATATCAAAATGTTCATCACTTTTATAGATTTCTTGAAGGATGGCATAGCGTTCGGGCGTTTTTCTATGCCCATTTTCCTCCAGATATGCGGTGAACACATTTTTTACAATTTCTTGATTCTTATTATCCCCCATAGCAATTTACCCTTCATTAAGGTACAAATGTACAGTTAAAATTTAAATTCTGGATACTTTATCGATCCCGTTGATCTGCTTTAGTTTTTCGATAACTTTTTTAAGGATGGCATTGTTTTTTACGACCAGGGTGATCCTGCCGGTAAACGTTCCCCCATCGGTACTGAAGTTTAAATTTCTCATGTTTACGTGCAGGTTCCCGGAAATAATCTCCGTAATCTTACTGATCAATCCCAGGTTATCTATCCCCGTAAGCATGATCTCTACCGTGAATTCTTCCTGTGAGGAATCGATCCATTTGGCCGAAATGATCCGATAGGCATAGTTGGACTGCAAGGATATGGCATTGGGACAATTTTTTTTATGTACCTTGATACCATCGTTTACGCTAATAAAGCCGAATACCTCATCCCCCGGGATGGGGTTACAGCATTGCGAAAGCTTATACTCAAGTTTATCCTCCTCCTTCCCAAAGACCAGGGTGTCGAACTTAACGGTAATTTCATCCTTGTCGATGTCGGTAGGGACAGGGTGTCTCCGGATCTTGTTCTTGAAGAAACTGATGAAGGCATTGCTGTACGAGGCTGCAAAATCTTTGAGCATTTGGTTGTCAATGGCACCAATACCTACCCTATAGAACAGATCCAAGCTGGTCTTCAGTTTAAAAAAGATGACCATCTTGTTTATGGTATCCTCGTTAAGGTTTATTTTTTGGGATTTTAATTTCCTTCTCAGGATTTCCTTCCCGTCCATTGCGGTAATTTTCTTTTCTTCCCGCAACGAGGATTTTATCTTGGAACGTGCCCGGGCAGTCGTGGCATAGTCTAGCCAGCTCTGGTTGGGCCTTGCCGATTCGGAAGTTATGATATCTACTTGGTCGCCGCTCTGCAAGGTGGTATTTAGGGGGACCAATTTTCCGTTTACCTTGGCGCCACGCGTATGCATGCCTATTTCCGTATGGATGTTGAAGGCGAGGTCCAGGGGGGTCGCTCCCTTGGGAAGCGATTTCAGTTCCCCTTTGGGCGTAAACACGAATATTTCCTTGGAATAGAGGTTCAATTTAAACTCCTCGACAAAATCTACGGCATTGGTATTTGCGTTTTCCAAGGCTTCCTGTAGCTTGTTGAGCCACTCTTCGATACCCTGTTCTTTTTGATTGCCGTGTTTGTATTTAAAATGCGCCGCATAACCTTTTTCCGCGATTTCGTGCATTCTTTCGCTTCTGATCTGTACCTCTACCCAACGGCTCTTAGGCCCCATGACGGTAATATGCAGCGCCTCGTAGCCGGTAGATTTTGGGGAAGATATCCAATCCCGTAGGCGGACGGGGTTAGGGGTAAAGTGATCGGTAACGATGGAATAGATCTTCCAGGCAATAAACTTTTCATTTTGACGGTCCGCCCGATAGATTATCCGGAGGGCGAACTTGTCGTATATTTCGTCGAAGGTCACGTTCTGGATCTTCATTTTCCGACGGATGGAAAATATGGATTTCATCCTACCTTTTATATCGTAGGTCAGGCCTTCCTGATCCAAGGCTTTGCGGATCGTATCGGAAAAGGCATCTATATAGGCCTTTTGGTCTTCATTGGATTCCTCTATCTTGCTAAGGATGTCATCATAGACCTCGGGCTCCGTATATTTAAGGCTGAGGTCCTCCAGTTCGGTCTTAATGTTGTAGAGGCCTATCCGATGGGCCAAAGGGGCGTAGATATAAAGGGTTTCGGAGGCGATCTTCACCTGTTTCTGCTCGGGCATGGAATCCATGGTAAGCATATTGTGGTACCTGTCCGCAATTTTTATGATAATGACCCGGACATCATCGTTGAGGGTCAACAGCATCTTCCTAAAATTTTCCGCCTGTTGGGATATGTTCATATCCTTTTTAAGGTGTGCGATCTTGGTAAGTCCATCTACTATCCGGGCCACCGTTTCCCCAAAGATGCGTTCTATGTCCGCCAAGGTATATTCCGTGTCCTCCACTACATCGTGCAGGAGTGCGGAGGCTATGGATACCGCATCCAGACCGATCTCGGAGGCAACTATCTTGGCCACGGCTATAGGATGGAAGATATAGGCTTCGCCAGATTTCCGCCTTTGATTTTTATGGGCGTCCACGGCAATATCAAAGGCGGTGCGAATCAATTTCTTGTCCTCGCCCGTAAGTGTTTGATAGCTTATACGGAGCAATTCCTTGTATTGCTTGGCAATGTCCTTGTTTTCCTTTTCTATCTCGACTTCGGTCATCATAATTTAAAATTAGCACAAACTAAAATAACTATCAACAAATATTATGCCTTTAAGTTCCGGATACGTGCTATAAGGGGGGGATGGGAGTAATACATAAAAACATACGCCGGATGGGGAGTAAGGTTACTGAGACTGTTCTTGGACAGGTTTTTTAGGGCACTTACCAAGGGTGGGGACGAATAGGTCTTCCTTGCGAAGTCGTCCGCCTGATATTCAAAGGTCCTGGACATCATATTCATGATCAGGCCCGTAATTTCGGAAATCGGACTATATAAAATTCCAAAACCGATCAGGGCGGCATGAAAACTGGGTTGGGAAACGCCTATTGCGAGCGATACTTCCGGATTGTTTATAAAAATGGAGAGGATAAAAAGGGTAAGCCCGGTAAGGGTTATCGAGGCCACTAGGTTAAAGATAACGTGCCTGCGTTTGTAATGCCCGACCTCATGGGCCAAAACCGCCACAATTTCATCCTCTTCCAGATCGTTGATCAAGGTGTCATATAGCGTTATGCGCTTCTCCTTGCCAAATCCAGAAAAATAGGCATTGGCCTTTGTAGATCTTTTGGAACCATCTATGACAAAAATGTTCTTCACGGCAAAACCGACCCGGTAGGCATAATCCTCGATCTTATTTTTTAGGCTGCCATCTTTCAAAGGGGTCTGCTTATTGAAAATAGGGACGATCAATTTGCTGTAGAACAGGTTAATGAATAGGGAGACCATGGAAATCATTGCCCAGGCGTAGATCCAAAAGTTGGTGCCCGCCCACTGGAAGAACCAAATTATCAGGGAGAGAATCCCGCCACCGAAGATCATCATCATAGACCAGCCTTTGACCTTGTCCAGCCAGAACAGTTTTTTTGTACTCTTGTTAAAGCCGAACTTTTCCTCGATAACAAATGTATGGTAGTAGGAAAAAGGGGTGGTTATAATATCGTTCCCGATCAGGATGATCCCAAAGAAGATAAGTGCCATAGGTATCGGATCGCCATAAAGGCCCCTTGCTATGTTATCAACCCATTCAAAGCCCCCGAAAATAAGGAACAACAGGGTGAGGCCCGTTGAGAATATGCCCGTTATCCATCCAAAACGGTAATTTACCCTTTTGTATTCCCCGGATTTTATATATTCCTCTTTATCAAAAACATCCTCCAGTTCTTTTGGGATAGTATCCCCGTATCGCTGTGCATTCAGGTATTCCAATCCTTGTTCGATTATGAACTGGATCACCAATATGGCAATTATTATATAGAATAGTATGCTACCGTTCATAATGGGAATGGTTTAGGGCGATTAGTTTCCTCCTTCCCTGTTAGTTCGATACCATACATTTAATCGCATGATGCGGACCGGGAATTTCGCTGTCTTTTTGCTTCAAAGATAAGTATTGCGGCGGATACCGAGACGTTCATGGAATCTATTTCGCCCTCCATGGGAATAATGATGTTCTGGGTCGCCCGGTTTAACCATTCCCCTGATAATCCTGTTGCCTCCGTTCCTACCACCAGGGCAGTGGCCCCGGTAAAGTCCACTTGGGTATATTCCTTGGAGGCCGTCAATGCCGCACAATGTATGCCGATATTATTTTCTTCCAGATAACCGATTACTTCCTCCGTGGTCCCCAGGGCGATATTGGTAGTAAACAGGCAGCCTACGCTAGAGCGTATTATATTTGGATTGTACAGGTCGCTTTTGGCATTGGCTATGATTACGGCATCCAATGCGGCGGCATCCGCTGTACGGAGCAGAGCGCCTATATTTCCCGGTTTTTCGGGAGCCTCGGCCACCAAGATCAACGGTTTTTTGTTTTTTAACCGCAACTTATCCAAGCTATGATCCTTACTGAGGGCTAGGGCCAAAATACCCCCTGTGCTTTCCCTATAGGCCAATTTTTCAAAGATTTCCTTCGAGATTTCTATGACATCAGGGGTGGGGGAGAGGTTTTTTGCCTGTTGCAGTATCCATTCTTGGGTGACCAATTTAGGGTAATAAAGTATGGTTCTTACCGTATAGCTTCCTTTAATGGCAAGCTCCAGTTCCTTGATTCCCTCGATAACAAAGAGTCCATTTTTCTTGCGCTCCCGTGATTTCTCCTTCAGTAACAGCATTTGCCTTACTAATGGATTTTGAATACTGCTGATCTCCTTAATATAGTCCATGGTTACAAAAATAAGGCTATTTACCGCTATACTTGCCCATATATCTTTTCCATAGTTCGGTCTGATGGGTTTCCAGGGAAATATCCCTGCCATCGATAAAAGCGCGCTCCAATTGGTTGGTCCGCATATCCAGGGCATCGCCCCCGGATATAAATAGGGTGGCACTTTTGCCAACTTCCAAGGTTCCATAATTCCTATCAATCCCCAATATTTTGGCCGGGTTTTCCGTAATCATTTGCAGGGCCTTTTCCTTGGATAGGCCTTGCTGTACCAATTGTCCGGCATAGAAGGGCAGGTTCCTGTTCTGGAAATTGG
>DATGQM010000002.1:0-4736 GCA_035304205.1 Arenibacter sp.
GGCATCTATACCGTTTTTCACCAGATTCTCAATGGTCCAGTGGTACAATGCCCTGTTTAAAAGGACCGGCACATGGGCTAAATGGGAATGGAAGGTAAAATGTATAAGTTTGGAACTTCTTGCTTTAAGATAGTTGTAGGCGGCCTCCGTTTCTTCTACAAGATCATGTTCCTTAAGTATGGGGAGGGATCCTATCTTGGAGAAGCGTTCCGTTATGGTTTCCAGTCTGTTAATGTCCTTTTCTATTTCCCTGGTCACTTCGGGATTGATGTCCTCGGCCTTCAACAGTTCGTTCCACCCAAGAAGGGAAGATAACGGGGTTCCGATCTGATGCGCCGTTTCCTTGGCCATACCGGCCCATAGTTTGTTCTGTTCCGAAGTCTTGTTGGTCCTGAAAAGAAAGTAGATAACGGTTCCGAACAGGAAAATGATCAACAAGAGGGCGATCGGGTAATATTTTAGCTTGTTGAGCACTTCCGAATTGCCATAATAGAGCGTGGCCAAGTATTCTCCCTTGTATTCTATGGTAATAGGGTGGTTCTCCGACTTAAATTTTTTGATCTTTTCCTGTATAAACGAGGTGTCGTTGACAAGTACCCCCGACATATTGTTTATTTTTACGGAACTGTCCTTGTTCACTAATATCATGGGTGTGGACGTATTGTTCTGGAATATCCTGATGTGCAGGTTGCCCGGATCGGCATCCACGGGAAGCGATAGAAATTCGGATTGTGCCGTTGCCCAGATTTCCATTTTATAACGCTCCTCTTCCTTGAATTTTTTAAAAAAGCTATTGGTGTTCCACAAGATCAAACTTACAATAGCAAAGGAGGCTATCAATAATAGAAAATTCGAAGTTTTCTTTTTGGGACTAAAATTCATCCAACCACAATATTAAACTTAAAGATAACGTAATTCGGGCAAAGATATTCTATTTCCCCGCTCCGGGAACTATTTCGTTTTCCTCTTTATTTACTATCTTTATAAGCTATGAAGGAAATGGTTTCCATTCGGGTCCGGGACATCCCTATCGCCAAATTACACGGGATCTTATTAGGGGCGGTAGGGCCAAGGCCTATAGCCTTTGCCAGTACCTTGGATGAACGTGGGAGACCCAATCTTTCCCCCTTCAGTTTCTTTAATATTTTTGGTGCCAACCCGCCTATTTTAATATTTTCCCCTGCCAGACGGGTACGGAACAATACTACAAAGCATACCTTGGAGAATATATTAAGGACTATGGAGGTGGTCATTAATATCGTAAATTATTCCATGGTGCAACAGGTATCGTTGGCCAGTACGGAGTATGCGGAGGGGGAGAATGAATTTATAAAGGCCGGATTTACCATGGTGCCATCGGATATCGTAAGGCCTTACAGGGTAGGAGAGTCCCCCGTACAATTTGAGTGCAGGGTAATTAAGGTAGAGCCTTTGGGGGCCGCGGGCGGCGCGGGAAACCTTATTTTTTCGGAGGTCGTAAAGATTCATATGGATCCGGATATATTGGATGCAAAAGGGAGCATAGACCCCCTTAAGATAGACCAGGTGGCCCGGATGGGGGGAAATTGGTATTCTAGGGCCAATCTTGGTCTGTTCGAGGTGCCTAAGCCAATATCTTCGATTGGGATCGGGATCGATCAAATGCCATGGCATATCCGGTCCAGCAAATTCCTTACCGGGAACGATCTGGGAATGTTGGGAAATATAGAAAGTTTGCCCACTGTTGGGGAAGTGGAACAATATGTCGCGGAAAATATGGAACTACGTGCTATTTTGAGTTCCGGGGATCCGGAACAATTGTACAGGAAGGCCCAAGAACTGTTGGAGGGGCATGATATAAAGGGGGCGTGGAAAGTCCTATTGTCCCAATTTGAGCCTTGAACGCAATTGTATAAATAGACCCTTGTAAGGAGTGTATTATAGAAAAGAAAGGGAAGCGGCCCGATGGGCCAGAATTCGGATCTGATGGAAATGGGATGTTAAAAAAGGACATTATCCAAAGTTGAGGGCATTTGTTCTAGGTGTTCCTTTACAAATTTCTTAATATTGACAAAAAAAGAATATCAATTAGAATCATATACGAAAATGGAAGTACAAGGCAAAATCAAAATGGTGGGCGAGACCCAAACTTTCGGAAATAACGGATTTAGAAAAAGAGAGGTAGTAGTAACCACCGAGGAGCAATATCCACAGCATATTATGGTGGAATTTGTGCAGGACAAATGCGATCTGTTAAATAATTTTGGGGTGGGCCAGCCCGTGAAGATCAGTATTAATCTAAGGGGTAGGGAATGGGTGAACCCGCAAGGGGAGACCAAATACTTTAACTCGATCCAAGGATGGCGCATAGAGAACCTGCAAGAGGAAAGCAGTGGGTCCGGGATGCCCCCCGTTCCTCCCGTGGATGCCTTTGAGCCTGCCGATAATTTAAACGAGGATGAACATGACGATCTGCCTTTCTAATTGGGTTATATAAAATATTGCTCAATAATCATATAAATTGAAAGGGAAACCTATGCAGTGTTCAACGGCATAGGTTTTCTTATTTTTTAGAGGGATTATAGCATAGCATGACCCCTAATACAGGATATGGTCATAATTGGCGGGTAAGGCTACCCGTATATTCACAATGTTGCCCTCGGCATCAAAAGTTGCCAAGTACTCCTTACGCTCCCTGCCCTCTTTTCCCCGGAAGAGTATTTGATAGGTGTTGTTTGGCAGGATGAGGTTTTGATACGCATTTTTTAAAACGTTATCGGAGTTCCCAGGATAGTAATGTAACATGCGCCTGATCTTGGCCATTTGGAAGCGGTCTTCCAAAAAATTGCTTATTTGCGCATAGGTATCCTGGGGAATATCTACTTCCTTTACCCTAAACCCTATTTGTTGTATTTGGCCGAGCTTGTCCAGATCAAGATGATAATCCATTTTTTTGAGGCGGAATTTTAGGATGTAGGTAATCTTGGAAGAGTCTATCTCTCTATAATATTTTATATTTTTCGCTTCATTGGGAACCGTTCCGGCTGCTACCATGGGAAATTGAGACCTTTTGATTCGATGCTCCCGTTCCGGTCCTATCTGTGCAAACCCCGCTGAATATATGGCCAAGAGAAGAAAAAATAGGGGAAGTCTATACTTCATGGTATCTAAAACAGTTTATTTCGTGATCGTTTACCATGCCGGTGGCCTGCATATGGGCGTAGATTACGGTACTACCGACAAATTTGAATCCCCGTTTTTTCAGGTCCTTGCTTATGGCATCGGATAAAGGGGTGGTAGGCGGGGCCTCCCTGTAATTTTCGACCTGGTTCCTTATGGGTTTTCCATCTACAAAGTCCCATATATAATTACTGAAGCTCCCGTACTGTTCCTGGAGTTTTATAAATTCCCTCGCATTGGAGACCGTGGCCCTTATCTTGAGCTTGTTCCTGATAATTCCCGGGTCCTGTAACAGGGATTCGATCTTATCCTCTTCATATTTGGCTATCGTATGATAGTCGAATTGATCAAGGGCCTTTCTGAAATTCTCGCGCTTTCGTAGAATGGTGATCCAGCTCAGTCCCGCCTGGAAAGTCTCCAAAATTAGAAACTCGAACAATAGGGCATCATCCTTAATTGGGACGCCCCACTCCTCATCGTGATATTTTTCGTATAGTGCATCACCCTTGCACCAGCCACATCTATGTTTTTCCATCCGTCTGCAATTGAATTTAAATATATGGGAATTAATCGGTTTAAATAAAAGGCAACGGCATAAAATTTTAGTCGGATCGGTCAATGTGATTTTTATCATCATTAATAAGTGATCGATCGGTTATGTTTGCATTTTATATATTGCTGTAAGTTTTATGGAGAATCGGATAGTAGCCCCTGCAATTGGGCAAATTATTTCAGAGAGTTTGGAAAGATCCATGGATTATGGGGAATATCGCAAATTGATTGGCAATTTGGCGGCCGAAGGAAAATCTACCGGACCGGTCCAGAATCAGGAATTGGGAGATTATACCCTTTTGAACGAACAACGTATGAAACGGCTGGACAAGACCATTAAAATCGATGCCGTTTCAGGATCCAAGATAATGGGGTTCGATAAAAAGGTTACCTGGCTGGTACTTACGGAAAGCTGGTGCGGTGATGCCGCCCAAACACTTCCAGTGATAAATAAAGTAGCGGGACTTAATGATAAAATAACCCTAAGATTGGCGTTGCGCGATGAAAATATAGAGCTTATGGAGCGGTTCCTATCCAATGGGGCCATGGCCATTCCGAAACTGATCGCTATTGATGATGCCAATGGCGAGCTTATAGGGGAATGGGGCTCAAGACCTACTGTGGCGACAAAGATGGTGCAAGATCAAAAAAACAGGTATGGGGAACTGACAGCGGAATTTAAACAGGATCTACAGCTTTGGTATAACAAGGATAAAGGGCAGAATACGGTAAAGGACCTATTGTCCCTATTGGGAATAGAATAAACGGGTTTCGGGAATCGGCATATTTTGAAGGGGCCCCCATGCCATTGGTTCTTTGGTCAATACCATTGGTTCTTTATTTGCGCCAATGCTATGGGTTTTTGTTTGGGCCGATGGGATCGGCCCCTACTTGCTTTGGAACAAATAGGTTATCGTACCCACTTGGATCGCAGGGGTTCCGGAATTGAACTTGGATCTTAGGGCATACAATATGGCATTATCCACAAGGCAACCGTTTAAGGTACTGGAGCTTTTTTTGTTTAC
>DATGQM010000003.1:0-4746 GCA_035304205.1 Arenibacter sp.
CTACTGGAACCAATTGTCGGAAAGTTCAAAAAGGGAATACACCACTAGCAGATCGCCAGGAAGTCACCTCAACCATCCCGATAAACTGGAATTCTTATCGGAGGAAAACCATTTTTGTACGGTAGAGGTAACACCCCATAAAATGGAATACCTGAAATTGGGCCAGCCCCATCATATCCGTGTGCGGTTCTCTAAAATCGATACCGAATGGAAAGGCGAATTTTTGGTTCCCTGACCCCTGTACGCAGACAAAGTGGACCTATTTATTGGAAATCTAATCCATCCTTACAATCGTAAAATCCCCAGCCAAAGGCTTAAGTACCTGCATTAAATAGGGTATAAAAGAGTCCCCATACTCCAAATAAAGCTCGGAGAAATTGAGATTGCGCTCTTGGAGGGACCTATTGGGGAAAAGTTGGTTCTGGATCTCGGCCATTCGCTTGACCTGATCTTCGAGCTTCTTTTTTTGTGCCAGGAGCAGTCTTTTTTCCAGATTGTCCAAGCCCTTCAATTGCTTTACCTCCTGGGCCTTTACCGCACCCAAAAAAGTAGCGTCCGTTTCTTTGGCCAAAGTGTACAGATCTTCGAACTGCTCGGCCAGATATTTTCTTTGAGGGCCAAAATCAATGTCGATATTGGATATTTCACGTATTTTCTTATTGATAAGACTACTTTGCTTTAGAAAAAGATCGGCTACCGATATATCCATCCGTTCCAATTTATGATATTGCTTTTGGGTAATGACCAAGGCCGAGTTCCGCAATAAAAGTATGGGAAAGGGCACCCCCATTTCCTTGAACATGGCCTTTAGCTGCAACCAATAGGCCAGTTCCCCGCCGCCGCCCACATAACACAGATTGGGCAATATGACCTCCTGGTACAGGGGCCGGGTAATTACATTGGGCGAGAACCTTTCGGGATAATTCTCCAGTTCGTGCAGGATCTCCTCCCCGTTAAACCGGATTTTGGTTCCCTGTACATAATAAATTCCGTCCTCCTGCACGATTCGCTCGCGGATACCATCGACCAAATAAAAATAATTGATCTCCCGTGGGTTTACCTGTATGCCATAACCTTCCGGCAATTCCTGAAGGCTATTAATGGTATCCACCACCTTTTTATAGGACGTATTTTCCGATAGATCTCTTTTCACATAGGGAACCAATAGTCTTTTCAATCGGGCATCGTTCCCGTCCAAAATAACCAGCCCGTACTCCCCGAATAGTTCATTGGCCAAAAATCGGGTGGCATCGGTAAGGGTATCATGTTCCAAGTAGGCACGGTGGAACCATTCCCTTAGCTTCTTCGCGTTTATACTATTGCCCATTTCATGCGAAAAGGCCTCCAAAACGGCTTCCAGACCCTCGGTATCCATAGGGCCGACGGCACCGGAAACTTTTTTGTTCCATTGCAATTTTTTTCCCCTAAAATTAAAGTAATTGATCTCCTCAAAATCATGGTCCTCCGTCGCCATCCAATAAATTGGCACAAAATCGTTTTCCGGATTGGCCAGTTTTAATTCCCTGGCCAAATTTATGGTCGTAATAATCTTATATAAAAAATAAAGAGGCCCGGTAAACAGGTTCAATTGATGCCCGGTAACCACCGTAAATGAAGTTTCCTTCCCTAGCAATGAAATATTGGTAGAAATAGATTCGGAGGTATCGGTATTTACATATTGATCTTCTAGGACCTGGACCAATACCTTTCTATTTTCCATGGCGAAACCCGACTTTTCCGCAATCTGTTCCCTAAACCCCTCCAAATCAGGAAACCGATGATAAAACGGCCCCAACGACTCCTTTTTATCTAAATAATCACTTATTAAATTAGAAAAATATCCGGTCTTTTTAAAGGGTATGCCTTTTATCTCCATAGAAAATTTATAATAAGTCGTAAAGATAGGATTATACCCATTTTTCATATGCAATATTTACTGTTTTTTAACGGTCATATGCAATTCGCATATCTTAATTCCTGTTTGCGACCAGTTTTAGATTATGCTTATTTCAAGTCCTAAAAATACGTTAACAAGTTTAATTATCCATTTTATATCCGTGTTTTGACTTTGGGACTTCACTTAATATGGGGACGGCCCGTTAATTTCGCCAATATTCCTTAGATTTGGTTCCAAGCTAATTGCCCGGCACAATATGAAAAGACTGCTCCTTGCGTTTATATCGTTCGCAACAACTGCAAGCATATCGCAAAATATAAAATCGCCCTCCGAATTTTTGGGCCATGATCTGGGGACCGCATTTAGCAGGCACCACCAAGTGGTAGACTATTATAAGCACTTGGCTGCAAGCGCCCCCGATCGGGTACAGTTGATAGAATACGGGAAAACTTACGAAAACCGGCCCTTGATATTGGCCTACGTATCCACTGCCGAAAATATGGGCAATCTGGAGGAAATTAGGATAGAGCACCTCAAAAGCACCAAGGGTGAAGGTACGCCTACCAAGGCAATTGTTTGGCTAAGTTATAATGCCCATGGCAACGAAAGTGCGAGTACGGAAGCCTCTATGCAGACCATTTACGACCTATTGACGGAAAAATCGGCCTATCTGGAAAATACGGTAGTCATTATCGACCCCTGTATCAATCCCGATGGCCGGGATAGATATGTAAATTGGTACTATCAATATAAGAACAGCCCCATTAATGTCGACCCCAACAGTAAGGAACATCATGAGGGATGGTGGAACGGAAGGTCCAACCATTATATGTTCGACCTAAATCGCGATTGGGCATGGCTTACCCAAGTGGAAAGCCGACATCGCCTTAAAATATATAATCGATGGCTGCCGCACGTACATGTGGATTTCCATGAAATGGGGGTGGATAATCCTTATTATTTTTCCCCTGCGGCAGAACCTTTTCATGAAGTGGTCACCGATTTTCAGCGCGACTTCCAAACGGTCATCGGCAAGAACCATGCAAAATATTTTGATGCCAATGGCTGGTTCTATTTTACAAAGGAGGTCTTTGATCTTTTATACCCAAGCTATGGGGACACCTACCCTACCTATAACGGGAGCATTGGCATGACCTATGAGCAGGGCGGTAGCGGTAGGGCGGGACTGGCCATCAAGACCAGTATAGGGGATACACTGACCTTAAAGGACCGTATTGCCCATCATTTGACCACCGGCCTGTCCACCGTAGAAATAGCATCAAAGAACACCGACAGGCTAAATCTGGAATTCAAAAAATTTTATCAAAACAAAAACTTCAAATACAAAAGCTATATCCTCCATGGAAATCCCGATAAACTGGAGGCCCTGGCAAACTTGTTAAAAGCGCACGATATTGAATATGGTTGGGCCGGGCAGGGTACGGCGAAGGGTTTTGATTATAGCAGTGGTAAGACCAGATCCATAAAAACCTCTGCCAGGGATATGGTGGTATCCATAGATCAGCGGAAGGCCACCCTGATCAAAGTGCTATTGGAACCCCATACCAAACTCAGTGATTCCCTTACCTATGATATCACCGCATGGTCCCTCCCCTATGCCTACGGACTGGAAGCACTGGCCTCTGAAACCATGGTAAGTCCGGGGACATCAACAGGGAACGTTACGCCCACGGCCAATAAGGTGGAAATATCCGGGGACGCCTACGTCTATATCAGCGAATGGGGCAGTATGAAGGATGCCCGCTTCCTATCAGACCTACTAAAGCAAAAAATAAAGGTCCGCTTGGCCAATAGGCCCTTTACCGTGGAAGGTAAAAAATTTGACCGTGGCAGTTTGATAATAACCAAGGGCGACAATAGGAACCATAAGAACTTTTTGGACTCCCTAAACCAAATTGCCCAAAACCACAACACCGTATTGACAGGGTCCCAAACGGGATTTGTAGAAAATGGAAAGGATTTGGGATCCAGTTCCGTATCCATGATTCCCGACACCAAGATCGCTATCCTGTCCGGGGAGCCAACGAACACCTTGGAATTTGGGGAAGTATGGCATTTTTTTGAACAAGAGTTAAATTATCCCGTCACTATCCTGGATTCCGATTACCTGAACGGGGTGGACCTATCCGACTATGACATCCTTATCCTGCCCAATGGAGGATATAGTAGTTTTTTTGACGACAAAAAACTGGAAAAAATTAAGGCATTTGTCCGGAACGGCGGAAAATTAATTGCTATGCAAGGGGCCATTAAAGGTCTTATAGGAAAAAATAGGTTTGGAATCAAAGAAAAAAAAATCGAGACCGACAGTTTAAATATAAGGTTGCCCTATGCTGCAACGGAACGCGAATCCATAAAAAACAGTATTAGCGGTGCTATTTTTAAGGCGAAGGTAGATCCAACACATCCCTTGGGCTATGGATATGGTACTCATTATTTTACACTTAAATTGGGTGGGGAAGCTTATGAAAACCTTAAAAATGGCACTGTCGCCTATCTGGAAAAGAATGTCCTCCCAATTTCAGGTTTTGCAGGGAGAGAAGCCATAAAAAATATAAGCGGTTCCCTTGTTTTCGGAGTGGAGGATTATGGGAGGGGACAAGTGGTCTATATGGTAGACAATCCGTTGTTCCGGGGATTCTGGGAGAACGGCAAGCTTTTTTTCGTCAACGCCCTATTTATGGTACAATAATGGGTTTACTCCGAAAAATTAAGCCAAAAGCCAAAGAGTCAAAAGCCAGAGGACTGATAAATTGATCTTTGTGGAATAAAAATCAAAACGACGTTTCGGAGCGGACCCAGTAATCGATTATCCAATCAACAAGACC
>DATGQM010000004.1:0-9065 GCA_035304205.1 Arenibacter sp.
GGAAGGTTGAACGATAAATTGGACCTCCTATCCTTTGAACAGGAGACGGGCAGAAAGGCCATTATTGGGTCCTATTCGGCCCATGCCACGGTGATAGGTACCTTTAACGATGAATTTAGCGGCGATTATCCCGGTTATTTCCAGCGGCACCTGGAAGCTGGCGGGGTAGACCTGGCCCTCTTCTTTGCCGGTACGGTCGGGAGCCATTCCAATAAAGGGGAAGGTGAGAAATTCCAAAAGGCCAAATACATTGGGGAGACCCTGGCCGATTCCGCACAAGTCCTGTTGAACCGGCTTACTCCCGACTCCCTCCTGACCCTTTCCTCCATTACCACCGAATTGGAAATTCCCAAACTTCAATTTTTAAGGATAACAGATCGGTTGCGATTATCGCCCTATATCGGCCAAAAACTAATTCCGAAAATGGAATCCGTTTATCTTCAGGGACTTAAAATAAACGATCTGGTATGGCTTGCCCTACCTTACGAATTGAGCGGGGAATACGGCCTAGATCTTAAAAACGCCCTGGAACTGCAAGGCTATGGTTCCGTCCTAAGCAGTTTCAACGGGCAATACCTTGGGTATATCGTCCCTCAAAAATATTATTATTACGACACCTATGAAGCCCGATTAATGGGCTGGTACGGCCCTAGTATGGGCGACTATCTCATGGAACTCAATTTTAGAATGGCCAATGAGCTCACCCACACCAGACTATAAACCCCGAGAAGAACAAGATCAATATTTAAATAGATGAAAATGCTTAAAAAAGGTTTAAAAGTTTTGGGTATTATCCTCCTCCTGTTATTAATAGGAGCTGCCATCGTGGCCACTAACAATTGGCGGGATCGCCATCCCGACTATACGGTAGACCTGAAAATTAAAAACGACGTCCCCCAGACCATAAGGGCAGGCTTTGCAAAAAGACCCATTACCCCGACCATTGTAGATACCTGGAACGATGCCAATGGCAATAATAAATACAGTGAGAAGGAAGGCGATACCTATAACGACAACAATAACAACGGGAAATTCGACGCCTATTGGATCGCGGGCATGAGCAACGCAAAACCGGCCCAGGGCGTGCATGATGATGTATGGTCCAGGGTTATGGTCGTTGAGGACGGTAATACCAAGATCGCATTGATATCCATGGATGCGATCGGTTTTTTACATGGCGATGTAGTCGATATCCGAAAACGGGTCCCCGCCCATTTGGATCTGGACTACGTCCTAATATCCTCGACCCATACCCACGAAAGCAATGACCTGATCGGTATTTGGGGGGAGAATATATTCAATTCGGGGGTTAATCCAGAAATGATGGAATATGTTAAGACACAGACATTGGCCGCCATTACGGAAGCGGTAGGTAATCTGCGCCCCGCCAAGCTGGTCTTTGCCCAGGACCTTTCGGGGGATGATGGAAAATTTATCAAGGATACCCGAAAACCCATTGTAAAGGCCACGGGCATTAATCTGATGCAGGTATTGGATGCGACGGATGATACCACCATGGGAACCCTGATCAACTGGGCCAACCACCCGGAGACCTTATGGTCGCAAAACCTATTGATCAGTTCCGATTTCCCCCACTATATCCGGGAAGCGATAGAAAATGGAATATATCACAACGAACAATTGATGGAGGAAGGCCTTGGTGGGATGGCTATCTATTTTACCGGCGCCATAGGCGGGTTAATGGCCCCGCATCCGTCCCTGCCCATACCCCACCCTTTTACCGGGGAGGAATATCTGGAACCCACTTTTGAACAAACAAAGGCATTAGGGGACCAAATAGCCCTCTTGTCCTTGGCCGCCCTAACGCGAAAAGGCGATACCCTGACCGAAAGCCATATATCCCTGAGGGCCAAAACGCTATTGGCCCCCGTAGAAAACAATACTTTTATACTGGCCAGTGCCATGGGGCTGATCAAAATGGGAATGCCGGAATACTTTAAGACCCGGACCGAGGTAGGGGCCATCCGCATTGGTCCCGGCCTGTTCCTGAGCATTCCGGGGGAGATCTATCCCGAAATCGTCTATGGCGGCATTGAGGCCCCGGAAGGAAGGGATTTTGATATTCAGCCGATAGAAATCCCACCGCTCCAAGAGCTGATCAAGGAACCTTATAAATTCTATCTAGGCCTGTCCAACGATGAAATCGGATATATAATTCCAAAAAGCGAATGGGACGTTAAAAAACCCTATCTGTATCTCGACGAAAAAGATTCCTATGGAGAGAGCAATTCCCTGGGGCCGGAAACGGCACCCATTATTTATAAGGCCTTGACCGAAGTGATCCAAGATTTAAATTAATGGTCCATGACACTTTTATTTAGCCGATTTCCCCTAACTTTATGGCCCTAATAAAGTATGGATATCCATTAAAGTAAATGTACAGTATAGTCGATATTGAAACTACGGGAAACGGTATAAAGGGAAATAAGATTACCGAGATCTCCATTTTTAAGTTCGATGGACGGGAAGTTGTGGGTGAATATACCACTTTGGTCAACCCTGAATCCGAAATCCCTTCCTTTATTACAGGTTTAACCGGGATAGACAACAGTATGGTGCGGAACGCTCCCAAATGGCATCAAATAGCACCAAAAGTTTTGGAGATGACAAAGGACAGCATTTTCGTGGCACATAGTGTAAATTTCGATTACAATGTAATCAAGCACGAGTTCCAAAATCTAAATATTCCTTTTTCCAGAAAAAAATTATGTACGGTGCGACTTTCCAGAAAATTGATTCCCGGCCTTAATTCCTATAGTCTGGGGAAATTGTGTTCCTCCCTGAGCATTCCATTAACGGATAGGCATAGGGCAAGGGGCGATGCCCATGCCACCGTACTCTTGTTTCAAAGATTATTAAGTACCGAGGGCTCGGAAGAGGTGTTCAAAAACTTTCTGAACGCCCGTTCACAGGAAGCCACCCTGCCCCCGTCCCTTCCCAAGGAGGTATTTGAAAAACTTCCCGGATCGCCCGGTATCTATTATTTTAAGAATACCAAAGGGGAAATTATATACATTGGGAAGGCCATCGATATAAAAAAACGGGTATTGGGGCATTTTTACGATAAGACTACCAAGGAAATCCTAATGTGCAAAGAAACCTGCGATATAGATTTCGAATTATCGGGCAATGAATTGGTAGCACTTTTAATGGAATCCGCAGCGATCAAACAATATTATCCGAAATACAACCTCAGTCAAAAAAACAATCCCAAGGAATTTGCCATCTTTTATTATGAGGACAGGAGCGGTATACTGCACCTGGCCCATAACAACATCAGATCGGTCCCCGACCCAATCGTCTCCTTCAATACGATAACCGAATGCAGGGCCTTTTTAGAAGAATTATGCCGCATTCACAAGCTATGTCCCAAATACTGTCATCTTCAGGAAAATACCCAAAGCTGTTCCCACTATAATCTAGATAGTTGCGAAGGCATCTGTAGGGAGAACGAATCCAAGGAAACCTATAACCAAAAGGTAGAACGGGCCATCGGGGAAGTAAGGGAGCGAAACCGGAATTTCTTCATTACCGGAAAGGGACGGTACCCGGACGAAGAGGCTTTTGTTCTCGTAACCAACGGCCAATACAGGGGATTTGGATTTATCCCAAAAAGCGAACAGATCAGTTCCATGACCGAAATGGAAAATTTCCTGGAACTCCGAAAAGAAAATATGGATACCAAACGCATACTTTCGCAGTACCTAAAAAAATATCCCAAGAAAAAAATAGAACTATATCCTGAGCGGGTCCCTATTTTTTCCCATCGCTATTGATAAACATTAGTACAAGGGCAACCAAGCACACACAGACAGCGGCAAACACCGCTATCATAATTATTCCATTATTCCAATTGACCAAGGGTAAAGATTGCGTTATCATAAATAAGGGATTAAAATTATAACGGCTAATATAGGTGCTGTCCCCTTGAAATAACATGACCGATATCATAATTTCCGAACGGAACGTGGCCCTTATTTTTTAGTTTTATTGCTATTTATACCAAAAAGTCCGTAAAAGGGACAAAATCCGACCAGGCTAGTCAATACAAAAAAGGCGGCAACGCCCAATAAAACATAGGCAACAACACCTTGTAGCACTTCAAGATATATCAAAAGTGCCACGGCGATCGCCAAAAAAATGCGGATAATCCTATCCGCGCCTCCCATATTGTTCATTGATGTATGCTTTATGCTGTATGCTATAGGCTAGGCTGTAAGCTTTATGCTTATGGCTTCTAGCTTATTACTTTTGGCTTCTGCCTCATGACTTCTGCCTTTTGACTTTTGACTAGTGGCTTTTGGCTAGTGGCTTTTGGCTAGTGGCTTTTCTCTAACTATAGCGTGGTCGGACACACATAATCCGTAACGGGGACACCGCTTTTCTTTATTTCCGAAAATCCCCCGGCGACATCTACCAGATTATGGATTCCCCTACTTTTTAAGATCGATGCGGCGATGACCGACCTATATCCGCCCGCACAGTGGACATAAAACGGTTCTTCCGCAGGAAATTCCGCCAAATGTGAATTCAGGTAATCCAAGGGAGTGTTTTTGGCATCCACTACATGTTCCGATCGGTATTCCGTTTCTTTGCGCACGTCATAAACGGGAACCTTTTCTTGGAAGAATTTCTCTTTTAGTTCTGTTGCGGGAACGGAAAGAATAGTATCGAATTCCTTGCCCGCCGCCTTCCACGCTTCAAAGCCTCCCTTTAAGTAACCGATAGTGGCATCAAAACCTACACGGGAGAGCCTGATTATGGCCTCCTCCTCCTTCCCTTCCGGTGCCACCAATAAAATGGGCTGGTTTACATCTGCGATCAAGGCCCCTACCCAAGGGGCGAATCCGCCTTCCAAGCCTATAAAAATAGATCTGGGAATATGTCCCTTAACAAATTCGCTCTGATGGCGTACATCCAGGACTATGGCATTTGTAGCGTTGGCCGCTTCTTCGAACGCATCTGGGGAAAAGGCGGTATTGCCCCTTTCCAAAATCTCCCCGATGTCCTCATATCCCTCCTTGTTCATCCTTACGTTCAACGGAAAATATTTCGGGGGCGGTAGGAGTCCCTCCGTAACCTCCATAATAAATTCCTCTTTTGACATATCGGCCCTCAGGGCATAATTCATTTTTTTCTGGTTGCCAAGGGTATCCACCGTTTCCTTCATCATATTCTTGCCACAGGCAGAACCCGCTCCGTGTGCGGGATAAACCACTACCTCATCGGCCAAGGGCATAATTTTGGTCCTTAGACTATCGAATAATATTCCCGCCAGATCTTCTTGGGTCATATTCGCAGCCTTTTGGGCCAGATCGGGCCTTCCCACATCCCCCAGGAACAAGGTATCCCCGGAGAATATAGCGTGATCCCTGCCATTCTTGTCCCTCAGGAGATACGTAACACTTTCCATAGTATGCCCGGGAGTATGCAATACCTTGATCGTTATTTCCCCCAACTTAAATTCCTGTCCGTCCGTTGCTATTATGGCTTCGAAGGAAGGTTTGGCAGTAGGCCCGTATACGATGGGGGCCCCGGTTTCCTTGGACAAGGTAATATGTCCGCTTACAAAATCGGCATGAAAATGGGTCTCAAAAATATATTTGATCAAGGCCTTGTCCTTTTTCGCCCGCTCCAAATAAGGCTTTACTTCCCGTAATGGATCGATTATGGCCACCTCTCCCCTGCTTTCTATATAATAGGCCCCTTGGGCCAAACAACCGGTATATATCTGTTCTATTTTCATGTTTTTAAATTTTATTTTTTTTGATCGGGCCAACCGTCTTATCCACAAGGACCGAAAATAATATTAGCCACTAGCCACTAGCCACTACAAAAATAACCGATCCGACCCACATGGTCGATGACATTAATCAGCCCGATTTTGAAATGCCACCTTTTCCCAAAGATCGGGCACGACCGCGGGGTCATCAAAATAGGCAACGGCCTCCTTTATTTTAACAAAAAGGTACGATTTTTCCAAGGAATTTATGATCCCGGTCTTAAATATAATATCGCGGGTGGGTCCAATTGCCCCGGCAATATAAAACTTGATGTTCATTTGATGGATCTCGTCGATCACCTGGATCAGCATACCGGATGCGCTGGCATCTATATAGGTAATCGCCTCGGCATTCAGTATAACTCCCCGCAATCGGGGCCCTTTGGCGTGGATATGCCTATACAGTTCACTTTTAAAATAAGCGGTGTTCCCAAAGTATAATTGGGAATCGAACCTAACGATCAACAGGTCTTCACGTACCTCTATCCCTTCCCCAAAACGATCGACGTTCTTATAGTAATCCGAACCTTTTATATTTCCCAGAACGGCAAAATGGGGTTTGGAGGTCCTGTAGACCATCAGGAGCAAGGCCAAAAGCACCCCCATCAAAATTCCTTCCACAATACCGACCGATAGGGTAAACAGAAAAGTAAGGCCCAGGACGGCAAACTCATCCTTATGTTGCTTCCAAAGGTATTTGGGATAGGACAGATCGATCAACCCGACCACCGAGACCATAATAATGGAGGCCAATACCGCCTTGGGAAGATTATAGAACAGGGGAGTGAGGAACAGCAAGGTCAAAACCACCATTAGGACACTTATAATAGAGGCAATAGGAGATTTCGCACCCGCTCCATGATTGATGGCCGATCTGGAAAAACTGGAGGTAACGGGATACGATTGAAAAAAGGAACCTACCATGTTGGCGGTCCCGAGGGCCACTAATTCCTGATTGGGGTCCATCGTCTCCGTTCTGTTCATCTCCTCCAATGCCTTTCCTATGGAAATCGTTTCCAAAAATCCGATCAGGGCCAGGGTTAGGGCAATAGGCCATATTTCCGTCACTTTATCCCAACTAAAATTATGAAGTTGAAAAGAAGGGAGTCCGGCCGGCACCCTTCCCACTACGTGGACACCGTAGGCATCCATCCCAAAAAAGTAAACTACGCATGTTGCCAGGACAACGACCACTAAAATAGAGGGGATTTTTTTAAACCATTTTTTAATTGCGATAATGATAAGAATACCGCCGATCCCTATCCCAAAATCGTAAGGATTGGTGAGGGGAACACTTTGTAGCGTATTGATTACCTGTATATGGAATTTATTACTGCTGATAACCTCCACCCCAAACAAATGCTTTAATTGACTAAAAATAATGATCAGGGCAGCTGCGGACGTAAATCCGTTGATTACGGGCTTCGACATGAAATTCACCAAAAAACCCATCCGCAGGAGTCCGAGGGACAATTGGAAAAGTCCCACCATAAAGGACAGGAACAGGGCCATAAGGATATAATTTTCCAGGCCGCTGATCGCCAAGGTTCCCAGTCCGGCCGCCACTACAAGCGAATCCATGGCCACCGGCCCTACGGCGATCTGCCGGGACGTACCCAGAAAGGCGTAGATCAGCACCGGGAACAGGGCCGCATACAGTCCGTACACAGGGGGCAGTCCGGCAATCATGGCATAGGCCATCCCCTGTGGAATAAGGATAATTCCCACGGTAAGTCCGGCCACCGTATCCCCTCGAAAATCTTTCCGGGTATATTTTGGCAGCCAATCCAGAAAAGGCAAGAATTGTCCCATTCCCCAAATTTACCATTAATTACTCGATCCATCGGTAATGGAACGTACACAATTATTCATTTTGGGTTTACTCCAAAAACCCAAGTCAAAGAGTTAAAAGTCGAAAGCGAATAATTTAGATTGTAACTGTTCACGCCCGTACTAATAATTAAATATTCTATCTTGCAACCACAAAAATAATCGGATGCAAAAGTATACTTCCACCCTAATTTGCTCGCTATTGGCCCTCATCCTTTGCCAATGCGGCACGGTAAAACCCATTTCCACGGAAAGTGGCGATGGCTGGGTAGACATGTTCAACGGAAAGGATATAAAGGATTGGACCACCAAGATCCATCATTACGAGGTAGGTGACAATCATGGGGATACCTTTAGGGTGGACGACAATATCCTAAAAGTACGGTATGACAAATATGAAGGGGATTTTAACGAAAGATACGGGCATCTCTACTACAATACCCCGTATTCCTATTATCATTTAATAGTAGAATACAGATTTGTGGGCGAACTACATCCGGGAGCCCCCGATTATACCATAAAAAATAGTGGGATCATGTTCCATTCCCAAGACCCCAAAACTATCCTTAAGGAGCAAGATTGGCCCATTTCCGTAGAAATGCAGTTTTTGGCCGGCTTGGAAGAAGGAAAATCGCGACCTACAGGGAATATGTGTTCCCCGGGAACCGAAGTGGTCTTCGAGGGAAAAATAGATCCGCGCCATTGTATCAACTCCACTTCCAAAACGTATTATGGCGATCAATGGATACGGGCGGAGGCCATTGTACGTGGAGATTCCCTGGTAACCCATATCATCAACGGGGAAAAGGTATTGGAATATACAAGACCCCAGATCGGGGGCGGGGTGGCCAACCGTTATGACCCCGCTATCAAAATTGACGGGAAATTATTAAGGGAGGGTTTCATCGCCCTACAATCCGAAGGACAGCCCATCGATTTCAGAAAAGTGGCCATCAAAAACCTAAAAGGGTGTACGGATCCAAGGGCGATCAATTATCGTGATTATTATATAGCATCGGATATGGATGCCTGTAAGTACCGGTAATCTTCCAATTATTTAATGGATATCGCCACCTACCGTAAGGCCACTGGGCACTTTTTCGGGAATATCCTTGTCGAAACCGGGATCGTTCAGGGTATTTAGAAATGATATGATGCGGGACATATCCTTAACGGTAAGTCGCAGTTCCCTAACAAAGGGATCGAACATTTCCTTGGGCACCAACGGATTCCTTGTTTTTCCAAAGGAAATATCCTCATAGAATTCCAGCACTTGTTTTAAATTTTGAAAACTACCGTTGTGCATATAGGGTGCGGTAAACCTTAGATTGCGCAGGGTGGCGGTCCTAAAGGCAAAACTACCATCGAGGCCACCGTCCGGTGCGGGCAGTTTTGGATTGTCGGGTACGCCCAGGACGTGCAGTTTATAATC
>DATGQM010000005.1:0-2416 GCA_035304205.1 Arenibacter sp.
CTGGGCGATATAGGCCCCGAGGCTTCCAAACCGGTGATGGAGGGGAAAAGTCTTTTGTTTAAGATTTTTGCGGATATAGATGCGATCGACATAGAATTGGATACCACGGATATTGAAAAATTTATAGAGACCGTCAAGATTATTTCGCCCACTTTCGGGGGAATAAATTTAGAGGATATCAAGGCCCCGGAGGCCTTTGAGATCGAAAGAAGGTTGAAGGAGGAATTGGATATTCCGGTAATGCACGATGATCAGCACGGAACGGCGATAATTTCGGCTGCGGCCCTCCTGAACGCATTGAAGCTTACGGGAAAAAAGATGGAGGAGGTGCGTATCGTGGTAAGTGGTGCCGGAGCGGCAGCCGTATCCTGTACCCGGCTATATAAGGCCTTTGGTGCGAAGGACGAAAATATTGTGATGTTGGACAGTAGGGGGGTGATCCGAAGGGACCGCCCAAACCTGGCCGGGGAAAAATTGGAGTTTGCCACGGATAGGAAGATAGATACCTTGGAAGAGGCCATAGTAGATGCCGAGGTGTTTATAGGGCTTTCCAAGGCGGATGTCCTAAGTGCGGCTATGTTGTTGTCCATGGCCAAGGACCCTATCGTCTTCGCTATGTCCAATCCAAATCCGGAAATAGATTATGACCTGGCGATCGCCACTAGGAAGGATATTATTATGGCCACGGGCAGATCAGATCATCCCAACCAGGTAAACAATGTATTGGGATTCCCGTTCATCTTTAGGGGCGCACTGGATGTAAGGGCCACCAAGATCAACGAAGCCATGAAAATGGCGGCCGTTAAGGCGTTGGCGGAACTTACCGAAAAATCGGTTCCCGAACAGGTGAATATTGCCTACGGCCTGACCAAGCTTACCTTTGGAAGGGATTATATAATTCCCAAACCTTTTGATCCCCGCCTCATCTTGGAAATTCCGCCAGCCGTAGCAAAAGCGGCCATGGAGACCGGTGTGGCCAAGGTGCCCATAGAGGATTGGGACAAGTATAGGGAAGAGCTATGGTCGCGTTCCGGGAACGATAACAAAGTGGTCAGGTTATTGCACGATAGGGCCAAAACGGATCCCAAGAGAATCGTCTATGCCGAGGCGGAACACCTGGATGTATTAAAAGCGGCCCAGATCGCCCATGAGGAAGGTTTGGCCGTCCCCATTCTATTGGGAAATACGGCCCTGATAAAGAAATTAAAGAAACAATTGGAATTTTATGCGGATGTCGAGATTATAGATATCCATGCCGAGGAAGCGAATGGGAGAAGGGAACGTTATGCCCAAAGATTATTCGAGAACAGGCAACGTAGCGGGGTAAGTCTTTATGCGGCGCAGCGGAAAATGAAGGAACGCAATTATTTTGGTTCCATGATGGTGCTTGAAGGGGATGCTGACGGGATGATATCCGGTTACTCCAGAGCCTATCCCACAGTGGTAAAACCTGTTTTTGAAGTGATCGGACGGGCGGCCAACGTAAAAAAGGTATCGACCGTAAATATTATGATAACGGAAAGGGGTCCCTTGTTTTTGGCGGACACCTCTATAAATATTGATCCCACTGCGGAAGAAATCGCCGAAATTGCCATAATGACCGCCAATGTGGCCAAGACCTTTGGCTTTAGTCCGGTCATGGCCCTGTTGTCCTATGCCAATTTTGGGTCCTCTACCCATCCCCATGCCCAAAAGGTCAGGGAAGCGGTAAAAATATTGCACAAGACCGACCCGGAACTATTGGTGGATGGGGAGATACAAACGGACTTTGCGCTGAACAAGGAATTGCACCAGGATAAATTCCCGTTTTCCAAAATTGCGGGAAAAAAGGTGAACACCCTGATCTTTCCCAATCTCGAATCGGCAAACATTACCTATAAGCTCCTAAAGGAATTAAACGGGGCGGATTCCATTGGACCCATCATGGTGGGATTAAGGAGATCGGTACATATCCTTCAATTGGGGGCCAGTGTAGCCGAGATGGTCAATATGACCGCTGTGGCCGTAATCGATGCCCAGGAAAGGGAGAAAAGAAGGAAAGCAGTAAGCAGTAAGCAGTAGGCGGTACCTTCCCCGTTAAATTGCGGGAATACCAGGCAATATAACTTTTTGCATAAGAGATGAAAGTCAAAAATTTAAGTTGGACTACAAACTAAGCTCCTCCCTTTGGATAAAGGGAGGTGGTTTGCCCGGAGGAGCAAAGCGGAGGGATTGAAGAGGCTAGTTAGGGTGTTCGTTGACAATTTTAAAGCGTACAACCTAAAGCATACAGCCTAATCTTACGGCATAAAAAACTAAGTAATTCATTGCTTAAAGCTTAAGGCTTATAGCATAAAGCATGAGATAAAAAATGATTACACATTTAAAAGGAAAGCTCGTAGAAAAAAACCCGACCCATTTGGTCATTGAATGTGCG
>DATGQM010000006.1:0-8946 GCA_035304205.1 Arenibacter sp.
CCTATTATTCCAATGCCTTCGCCCCTCCGGGAGAAGAAATGGACGAAGATCCCAAATATGAAAAAGACTATAAAACCGGAAAATACATCATCGTAAACCATTACGAAAATGCTTTACAAGGCCCTAATCCCGATCATATAGGCCTTCTTCCCCGTTTGTGGAGCGATCAAAATGCCGAAAATTACATGAAGTATTTTGACCCCTTGGGCTTTAAGATCAAATCGGATTACCTGGGGAACGACGAACTACGGCAAGCCGTAAACCAATTTAAGGACGGCTATGCCAAGGGAGAAATAGACACCTCCCAGTACATGAGGTTTCTTCGGGAATTTAGCGATTATATAGATGTGGTCCCCCCTACCCTGATGCAAAATGTAGAGTATATGCTCCAGTTCCAGTTCAATTATATGTACTGGCGCTACTTTATGTGGAATTATGTAGGGAAGCAGGACGACATACAGGGCCGATATGACAATCATGGAAACTGGCTCAGCGGCATCGAATTTATAGATAGTGCCCGATTGGGGAGCCAGAAAAACCTGCCCAGTGATATCCAGGACAACAAAGGAAGGAATACCTATTTCTTTTTGCCATTGCTATTGGGGATCATTGGTCTTATCTTCCAGATCGGTAAAAATCCCAAACAATTTTGGACGCTGTTCGTTTTCTTTATGTTTACCGGTATTGCTATACAATTTTATACGAACCCCGGAATTTTCCAACCTAGGGAAAGGGATTACTCCCTAGTAGGTTCCTTCTACGTTTTTGGTATATGGATCGGTCTGGGCGTGTATGGCCTTTTTGAGGAATTCCGAAAGTTATTGAATCCGAAGATCCTGGCACCGGCACTAACGACGATCTGCCTTTTGGCCGTCCCCGGTCTTATGGCCTTTCAGAATTGGGATGACCATGATCGTTCCGGGCGGTATACGGCACGGTCTTCCGCCAAGGCCTATCTGCAATCTACACAGGAGGATGCCGGGGCCATGATATTTACCATCGGGGACAACGATACATTTCCGCTGTGGTACGTGCAGGAAATAGAAGGTTTCCGGACCGATGTGCGGGTTATAAATACCAGCCTGTTCGCCACGGACTGGTATATAGACCAGATGAAGATGAAGGCTTATGAAAGCGACCCCATCCCCTCCCAATTGACCCACGACAAATACAGGTTTGGATCTAGGGATGCCATTTATTACAATATGCTTACGGAAAACCGATGGAACATAAAGGATTTTATGGATTGGGTAGGAAGCGATGCGGACCAGACAAAATTTAAGAGGATCTTACGGGAACAGGGCGCCGACCTTAGTCAGTATTCCGAAAGCAACCTGGATGTGGTGTTTTATCCCACCAACAAAATAAGGATTCCGGTAAACAAAAAAAATGTCCTGGAAAGCGGTCTGGTAAAGGAAAAGGATTCTGCCCTGATCCTGGATTATATCGATATTGACCTTCCCAAGAGCGTCTTGCCCAAAAACAGGATCCTTATGCTGGATATTATAGCCAATAACGATTGGAAACGTCCCATCTATTTTTCCGGGGGCAGTTTTGATGCCGCGGAGTATATATGGATGAAGGATTATCTGCAATTGGACGGGTTGGCCTATAAATTGGTGCCCATTAAGACCCAGAACAGGAACGCCTATGAAATGGGAAGGATAGACTCCGACCTGATGTACGATATTGTAAAAAAATGGGATTGGGGGAATTCCGGTAGTCCCGATATATACCACGACCCACAGACCCGTGTCCAAGGCCTTTCCTTCCGGGGCAATCTGGCCCGACTGACCGAAGTCCTGATCGAGGAGAACGAGATAGAAAAGGCCAAGGAGATCATCAACATCGCCATGGAAAATATGCCCGTGGAATATTTTGACTATTATGCCTTTGTAGAGCCCTTTGTAGATGGCTATTTTAAGGTAGGGGAAACGGAAAAGGGCAGACAGCTCTTTGAAAAGCTAAAAAAGATCTATCAGGAGCGATTAAATTATTACGCCGGTCTGCCGTTTGATGAGCAACAGATGTTCTTAGACCAGATAATCCCGGACCTGGAAGCCTATAGCAGGAATATCGACATCCTGATCAGGAACAGGGATCGGGAAAGGGCCGAAAAGGAAACCCTGATCTTTAACGACTATATAGACAAATTCGAACGTTTTTATCGCAATGACAGCGTAGAGGATATCTTGCCACCTACCGGGGAGGAGACTATGGATTCTATGGAGATGGACGTTATTCCAGAACCTGAAATGGATAGTAGTTTAATTATCGAGTAAAGTCTTTCCTTACATATATTCGTTGAGGATACCGATAAGGGTATTGGCGTCCTGCTCCCCGCTTTGGCGCCATACCATTTCCCCTTTTTTATAGATCATCAGGGTAGGCAATCCTTTTACCCTTAGGGCCTGGGCAAGCTCCTTGTTCTTGTCCACATCTATCTTTATTACCTTCCCCTTATCGCCCAAGGCAGCTGCAACATCCCTTAATACCGGATGCATAGCCGTTGACTGCTCGTTCCATTCTGCATAGAAATCCAATAGGACCGGTACATTGACATCGATTAATTCACCAAATTTAGACATATACGATACGTTGGGTTACGAAATCAAAAATAAGAAAAAATGTTAAAATATCGCTGGCAGCCCTCATTTTGTATTGTGACACTGCGTTAAAATCACGTTAAGGACTTCTTTTTTAAGGTAATTACGGTAATTTCCGGCCAAATGCCCACCCGCCCCGGGTATCCCAAAAAGCCGAATCCGCGGTTTACGTTTATCCGTCTTCCCGATTCCTCATAGATACCTGCCCAATATTTATACCTCCATTTAATTGGGCTCCATTTGATCCATCCGGGAATTTCTATCCCAAATTGCATTCCGTGGGTATGCCCGCTCAGTGTGAGTTGATAAAGGGTGTCATCCGTTATGACCACGTCTTCCCAATGGGAGGGGTCATGGCTCATCAATATCTTAAAATCGTCCTTGTCTATACCGGCGGATGCTTTCTGGAGGTCACCCGCTTTTTTAAATCCGCCCCTCCCCCAATTCTCCACTCCGACCAGGGCAATTTTATCGGTTCCTTTTCCCAGATACCTGCTCTCGTTCAATAACAGGTCGAAGCCCATTTCCCGTTGCAAGGCCTTCAGTTCCTCCAGATTTTTCCTTTTCAATTCTTCGGTCTCCCATTCCACATAGTCCCCATAATCATGGTTTCCCAATACGGAATACTTGCCATCCTTGGCATGGAGGGTAGAAAAAAGGTCTTTCCATGGCAACATTTCCTCCGCCTTATTATTGACCATGTCTCCCGTAAACAGCAACAGGTCGCTATTTTGCCGGTTGATCAGATCAATGGCATATTCTATTTTTTTCCGGTTATCGAAGCTCCCACTGTGCACATCGGAGATCTGGGTTATCCGATAACCATCGAAACTAGCGGGCAGGTCATCAAATTCCAGGTTATATTTGAGCACCCTAAAGTTGTACTTCCCCTTGACCATACCATACAGCAATGCCGAAAACGGAACTGCGGCAATACCCATGGCGATAGCACTTAGGAATCTGCGGCGTTCTGGGAAATTGAACTCTTTTGGGGTTCCGTTTATTTGTAAATAGATTCCCGAGATGAACCTAAAGATATCTTCGGAAAAGAGAAAAACGATCGTGATCAATTTAAAGGTAAGCATCGCCAACAAAAACCCAAAGGCGTAGCTTTTTGGCACGCTAAGTACCTTTCCCGGATTATCTCCCAGAGTAAACTGGAATATAAAATTGCCCAGAACGGCCAAAGATAGGGCCATATAGGTAAAATACACCCATGGAAACCTGGTTACGGCCTTTAGGGCCTGTAAGGTATAGATCCCGAGGGCAAAATATATGATAACAAAAATAATCCATCGCAACATCCCCTATATTTTTAGCAAAGATATTGGTTTCGATCCTATAACTGCTTATAACAAAATAAACTATGCATTTTTTATCCGTTTTTTACCTTTTCCTTAACTATACGGACCACCTCCCTTAAGGTCGCCAGATCGCTAAGGGGGAGTTCATCGTCCCTTAGGAAATCAGGGCTACTCATGGGTACCTCGGGAGTACGATCCAAGGTTTTGTGAAATTGTATCCCCGTTAAATGTACCGCATTAAAGCCCTTGTCCTTAAATTGGTATACATTGGTGTCCCGTACCCCGCCCCCCGGCATTACAATGCCATGATCGGAGTTTTTATGCAACTCCCACAACTGGTCCATTCCTTCTATCGCGGTTCCCCGCTGGCCGGAGCTCAATAAGGTATCCACTCCCATCAGCTCTAGTTCCTTCCATGTCGCCATGGGATCCCTTACCCAATCAAAAGCGCGGTGAAAAGTAAATTGCAAGGGCCTGGACAAGGCCACCAATTCCTTGGTCCTTTGCACGTCCAAGGTAAAATCTCGCAACAATACCCCGGCAACGATCCCATTAAACCCGAGTTCCTTGCAGAGTCCTATATCCGTCTTCATGATATCGAATTCCAGCTCCGAATAAGTAAAATCACCGCTTCTTGGCCGTATCAATACGTTTATGGGAATAGAAACATGTTCCCTTATCGTTTTTAGGAGCCCGTAGGACGGAGTTAGTCCCCCTACCCCTAGCTCCGTACACAATTCAATACGGTCGGCACCAGCTTTTTGGGCGTTAATAGCAGATTCTAAAGAATTGGCACATACTTCTACAATCATATTTCTTATATTTAGGACCTTAAAAATAAGTAACTAGATCCAATGAAAAGAAGAAATTTCCTCAAAAATTCGACGCTCACCACTGCTGGATTATTATCGGCCCCTATTTTGGCCTCTGCCCGGCCCGAACCCAAAAAAAAGGTCCTGGAGAATGATAGCTCCAAAGCCATACGGCCCATTGCCATTTGCACCTGGAATTTTATGAACGCCACTGCCAAGGCATGGGAGGTACTGGAGAAAGGGGGATCCTCCCTGGATGCCGTGGAACAGGGTGTTATGGTAGAGGAGGCGGACCTGAACAATGAGACCGTGGGAAATGGCGGCAGGCCGGACAGGGATGGCCGTGTTACCCTGGATGCCTGTATCATGGACAAGGATGCCAATTGTGGTGCCGTATTGTGTATGGAAAACATAGCGCACCCCATTTCGGTCGCCAGAAAGGTAATGGAAGAGACGCCCCACGTCATGTTGGCCGGCAAAGGTGCGGAGCAGTTTGCCTACGAACAGGGGTTCCCCAAGACGGACCTGCTTACCGCAAAGGCAAAAAAGGATTGGTTGGCATGGAAGAAAAAATCCAAATACGAAACCATAATCAATATAGAGAACCACGACACTATCGGGATGCTGGCCATAGACAAAAATGGTGATATCGCCGGTGCCTGTACAACAAGTGGCATGGGATACAAAATGGCCGGTCGGGTCGGGGATTCGCCCATTATAGGAGCCGGACTTTTTGTAGATAATGCCGTGGGGGGGGCTACCGCTACGGGCGTAGGGGAAGAAGTGGTACGTACCGTGGGCAGCTTCTTGATCGTAGAGCTCATGCGCCAAGGAAAATCGCCACAGGAAGCCTGTGAAGAAGGGGTAAGGCGTATTATGGAGAAGAACCGGGACCGAAAGGATTTCCAAATCGGATTCATCGCCATCAATAAAAAAGGGGAGACGGGCGCATACTGTATACATCCCGGATTTAGCTATCGCAGCTATTCCAATGAAGGGCATGTGGACATCCCCGCAGATCACTTCTTAAAGGCATAGTTGCCGACGGCCCAAATATACTTCGGAAATAAATCAAAATAATGGCAGAACAAAAAAGACTGTTTTTACTGGATGCTTACGCCCTAATATTTAGAGGGTATTATGCCCTGATCAAAAACCCCAGAATAAATTCCAAAGGAATGGATACTTCCGCCATCATGGGATTCATGAATTCCCTTTTGGATGTCATCAGAAGGGAGAAACCCGATCACCTGGCCGTATGTTTTGACAAGGGCGGAAGCGTGGACAGGACCCAAATGTTCCCCCAATACAAGGCCAACAGGGATGCCACCCCGGATGCCATTAAAATTGCGGTACCCTATATACAGAATATTCTAAAGGCCATGCATATACCGGTAGTGGAATTGGAAGGATGGGAAGCGGATGACATTATAGGGACCTTGGCCAAACAGGCCGAGAAAGAAGACTATAAAGTGTTTATGGTAACCCCGGACAAGGACTTTGGGCAACTGGTCTCCGAAAATATTTTTATGTACCGCCCGGCCCGATTGGGGAACGGGATAGAAATTTGGGGCATTCCCGAAATCCAGGAACGGTTTGGCGTGGAGCGGCCCGAACAGGTCATCGATTACTTGGGAATGATGGGCGATGCCAGCGACAATATCCCGGGACTCCCTGGAGTAGGGGATAAAACAGCAAAAAAGCTTATCGAGGAATTTGGCTCCATGGAAAACCTATTGGCCAATACGCATAAGCTAAAGGGCAAGATGAAGGAAAGGATCATGGAAAATGCCGAATTGGGACTCCTTTCCAAAAAACTGGCCACTATCTGCATAGATTGCGATGTAGCCTTCAATGCCTCCGATTATGAACTGACCATGCCCGATGGCGAAAAAGTACAGGAAATCTTTGAGGAATTGGAATTCCGTCGGTTAAAGGAACAATTCTTAAAACTTTTTTCAGACCCCTCCGATGAAAGTGTGGAGGAATCCCAAAAAGGAGGAACAGGGGCCCCTGCGAAAGAAAAAACGGTAGCCGTGGGAAGCGGACAATTTTCCCTGTTCGGAAATGAGGGCGGGACAACCTCCACCACCATTCAGGAATTCTCCAGCAGGACCAATATCGGTAACGTTCCCCATGTTTACCAAAGTATCCTGCCGGGAATGGCTATGTCGTTGTTCTTAAAAAATTTAATGGTACAGACCTCCGTCTGCTTCGACACTGAAACCACCGGATTAAATCCGCTTACGGCAGAATTGGTAGGCATTGCGTTTAGCTGGGAAGCCGGAAAGGGATTTTATCTCCCTTTCCCCGAGGACCAAACGGAAGCGCAGAAGACCATTGAGCAATTAAGGCCTTTCTTCGAGGCGGAACATATTGAAAAAATAGGTCAGAATTTAAAATACGACATCAAGGTATTGCACAAATACCAGATCTCCATCAAAGGAAAATGTTTCGACACTATGTTGGCACATTATCTGATTAACCCGGATATGCGCCATAATATGGATGTCTTGGCGGAAACCTATTTAAATTATACGCCCGTCCCCATTACCGACCTGATCGGCAAAAAGGGAAAGAACCAGATATCGATGCGGGAGGCTCCCTTGGAGCAGCAAACCGAATATGCGGTAGAGGATGCGGACATCACTTTTCAATTGGCACAGCATTTTCGGCCCGAACTGAAGGAGGCAAAAACTGAAAATCTTTTTAATGATATTGAAGTCCCGCTACTACGTGTGCTGGCCGATATGGAACTGGAGGGCATCAATTTGGACAACCAATTTTTAAATTCCCTTGCCAAAGATCTGGACAGCGATATTAAAAATCTGGAAGCCGATATCTATAAGGAAGCGGGGGAAACGTTCAATATTGCCTCCCCAAAACAATTGGGCGAAATATTGTTCGACCGGTTAAAACTGGTAGCCAAGCCCAAGAAGACCAAGACCGGACAGTATTCAACTGCCGAGGACGTGCTCTCCTATTTGGCCAAGGACCATAAAATTATCCGGGATATCCTGGATTACAGGGGCCTCAGCAAATTAAAAAGCACTTATGTAGACGCCTTGCCCCTGCAGATAGAGCCAAGTACGGGCCGTGTGCATACCGATTATATGCAGACCGTAGCAGCGACCGGGCGTTTGAGCAGCAACAATCCCAACCTACAAAACATCCCTATCCGTACCGAAAGGGGAAGACAGGTGCGCAAGGCCTTTATTCCACGTAATCAGGATTATATTCTTTTAGCGGCGGATTATTCCCAGATCGAATTGCGGATCATTGCCTCCCTAAGCGAGGAGACCACCATGATCGAAGCGTTCAGGAAAGGCGAGGATATCCACGCTTCCACCGCATCAAAAGTCTTTAACGTTCCTCTTGCCGAAGTAACCCGGGAGCAGCGGAGCAATGCCAAAACCGTAAATTTCGGGATCATATACGGGGTTTCCGCATTTGGCCTGAGCAATCAGACCGACCTGTCCCGTTCGGAGGCCAAAGACCTTATAGACACCTATTACAAGACCTATCCCAAGTTGCGCAACTATATAGGCGAACAAATAGAATTTGCCCGTGAGAACGGCTATGTACAGACGGTTTTGGGAAGGCGTCGGTACTTAAAGGATATCAACAGTAATAATGCCGTGGTCAGGGGCGCTGCCGAACGCAATGCGGTAAATGCCCCTATACAGGGGAGCGCGGCGGACATCATCAAAATTGCCATGATCAATATCCACAATAAATTGAAAGATGGTGATTACAAGAGCAAAATGCTCCTGCAAGTACATGATGAACTGGTCTTTGATGTCCATCGGACCGAATTGGAAGACCTTAAGGCGATGGTGAGGTCCCAGATGGAAAATGCCTATAAATTAGCGGTGCCCCTGGAGGTGGAACTAGGTGTAGGACAGGATTGGCTGGAGGCACATTAGGGATCAAGGTCCAAACGGATAGTGGCTAAATATTGTGCTTCGCAGATAACGACCTCAAAGTCGGGAGACTTTGCGGAGCAACTTTTGGCCAGTCCCCAGTGCTTTTTGGCTTTTCACTTAGTGCCTAAAGCATACAGCCGTTTAAGCGCCAAGCAAACAAAAAATAAAAAAACCATAAAATAATAGGAAACAACCATTTGGAATTCAACTTAATAATTGTACATTTGCAGCCCGTTAAACGGAATTGAAGTGTTTAATAAATAAATATATTAGTGTGGATACATTAAGCTACAAGACG
>DATGQM010000007.1:0-3945 GCA_035304205.1 Arenibacter sp.
AAAAGACCCTGAAAACGACATTCAATCCGTAACGGACAAGAATGCCGACAAGGTCGTAGGCAATATCGTGGAACTGGAATTGGAGGCGATTGACGTTAACCCCTTTCAGCCACGTTCCAATTTTAACGACGATACCTTACAGGAATTGGCTTCCTCCATCCGTGAATTGGGGGTGATCCAGCCCATCACGGTACGGAAAATGGATTTCAACAAGTACCAATTGGTATCCGGGGAACGACGGTACAGGGCCTCCAAATTGGTGGGGCTAGAGACCATTCCGGCCTATATCCGGATTGCCAACGATCAGGAATCCCTGGAAATGGCCCTAGTCGAAAACATACAGCGACAGGACCTCGATCCTATAGAAATAGCCCTGTCCTACCAACGTTTGATCGATGATATCCAACTTACCCAGGAAAAAATGAGCGAAAGGGTAGGGAAAAAACGCTCTACCATAACCAACTACCTAAGGTTATTGCGATTGGATCCCATTATCCAGACAGGGATACGCGACGGTTTTGTAAGTATGGGACATGGAAGGGCACTGGTCAATGTGGATAAAAAAGAGGATCAAATCGCCCTTTATGAAAAAATAGTGGGTGAAAACCTATCCGTAAGGGATACGGAAAAGGCAGTTAAGGACTATCAGGAAGGAAATATCGGTGCAGATCTGGCACCTTCCCCCGAAAAACCGGAACAGAGGTCGCCCAAAGCAGGGCCGGACTTTATCGCCAAAAACCTCGGTACCTTTTCAGATTATTTGTCCGTTAAGGTAGATATAAGGGCATCCGAAAAAGGAAAGGGCAAAATTACCATCCCCTTCCATTCCCAAGAAGAATTCAATCGATTAAAAAAATTGATCACGGGTGAGTAAAAATCTTGTATCCTTGATGTTGTGCTTTCTGTACCTAACTTGTGGGTTTGCCCAGGAGAAGGAAAACAACGACCAAGAGCCCGATTCCGTAAAAGTAGACCTAAAGGAAGAGGGCATTACCGTTATGGATACCCTTAAGACCAAAAAAAGAGGGATCAATCCCCTGGCACCCAGTAAGGCCGCCTTTTATTCCGCCGTTTTACCGGGCCTGGGCCAAATATACAACAAACGCTATTGGAAAACCCCGATCGTCTGGGCGGCAATGGGAGCGGGAATATACGCCTACACCTACAATGACGGTCTTTATGATCGTTTTCGTACCGCATTTAAACGTAGGCAGGCGGGGTTTACGGACGACGAATTTTATGATCTGGGCACCCCGAACCCTCCGGGATCCCCTCCCGATTTTTCCGAGACGGCACTGGAAAGTGCCCAGGAAAGATACCAGCGCGATCGAGATCTTTGGCTGGTGGCCACCATTGCCATATACGCATTAAATATAGTGGATGCCAATGTGGATGCCCACCTAAAACAGTTCAACGTAGATGATGACCTGAGCATGAAGGTAAGGCCCTACTTGGATTACAACAATATTACCGCCGATCCGGTATACGGATTGGCATTAACCATTAAGTTTTAATATATGAACATTGCCTTGTTCGGATACGGGAAAATGGGGAAGATGATAGAACAGATCGCCCAGAAAAGAAATCACCATATTGTTGCCAAGATCGATTTGGATACCCCTGAGATCGATTATTCCAATATTGACGTCGCCATCGATTTTAGTATGCCCGACGCTGCCTACGGAAACATCCAATTGTGCATGGAACACGGGATCCCCGTTATTTGCGGCACTACCGGTTGGTTAAAGGATTATGACAATGCCGTAAGACTCTGCCAGGAAAAAAAGGGAGCCTTTATCTATGCCTCCAACTTTAGTCTTGGTGTAAACCTTTTTTTTGAGCTTAACTCCTATTTGGCCAAAATGATGGGCAACCTAAAACAGTATAAGGTGAGCATGGAGGAAATCCATCATACCCAAAAATTGGACGCCCCTAGTGGCACCGCGATAACCTTGGCGGAAGGAATCATAAAGGAAACCGATCATACCAGTTGGAAACTGGAAACGGCCGGTGCCGGCGAGATCCCCATCATCGCCAAAAGAATCGACGATACCCCGGGTACCCACACCGTTGCCTATGAGAGCGAAGTCGATAGCGTACAGATAGTACATACCGCACATAACCGGGAAGGATTTGCCTTGGGGGCCGTAATCGCTGCGGAATGGATCAAGGGGAAAACAGGTGTTTTCACCATGAAAGACGTGTTAAACCTTAGTTAAAGAACGTAACAATTACTAAATAAAACGGACTTAATGATCGGTCTTGGTCCGATGGACCGATCATTAAATAAATAAAAAGAACATGAACGGCACACAGTGGATAATTTTTATACTGATCATTCAACTAATACATTTTTTGGGCACCTGGAAATTGTATGTAAAAGCTGGTAGAAAAGCGTGGGAAGCAGCAATCCCCGTGTATAATGCCATTGTGCTCATGCAGATAATCAATAGGCCAAAATGGTGGGTCATCCTCCTGTTCATCCCCATAATCAACTTATTGATGTTTCCGGTAATATGGGTGGAAACCCTTCGGAGTTTTGGTAAAAACAGTACTTTGGATACCTGGTTGGCCATATTGACCTTGGGGCTTTATATCTACTATGTAAACTATTTTGTGGAAGTGACCTATATAAAGGATCGGGACCTACATCCCCGGACCGCATTGGGGGAATGGGTGAGCTCTATAGTATTCGCCATAGTGGCGGCCACCTTGGTGCATACCTACCTCATACAACCATTCGTTATCCCTACCAGCTCCCTAGAAAAAACCCTGCTCGTGGGGGACTTCCTTTTTGTAAGCAAATTTCATTACGGGGCACGGATACCTATGACTACCATAGCGGCACCCATGGTACACGACACCCTGCCCATACTAAAGACGCGCTCCTATGTAGCCGACGTGGATCCCGCTACCTATAAAACGTCTATATGGAACAAATTGCAACTTCCCTATATGCGATTTCCGGGATTCAAGGAAATAAAACGGAACGATATCGTAGTTTTTAGCTGGCCGGCCGATACGGTCTACCAATTCTTTAAAAGACAGGAAGGGGTCCGCAAACCCATCGACAAAAAATCAAATTACGTAAAGCGTACAGTCGGCATTCCGGGGGACTCCCTCTCCATTGTGGATGGATACGTACATATCAATGGCAAAAAAACGGTGCTGCCCTATAGGGCCAAGCCCCAATTTCTACATACCGTAACCGTAGACAGTCAATTTTCCAATGCGGCCATAAACCTTTTGGGAAGGGAGAACCTAAGCGGTAACGTTATCAGGGTCCCTAATAGTGCACTCCAACAGGAACGGGCCAAGGAAGTGGTTGCGGCCATGCACCTGGATGTTATAAAATCGGATACCGCATATACCTTTTTTGCCGGAAACGTGGGCAATACCAGGGTCAGGGATTATTTAAAATCGGAAGAAGTGAACAATATGGCCCTCTTTAATCTAACGGAGGAGGAAGCCAAGAATTTTGCGGGGAAAGACGGCATCGTTTCCATTCAAAAGTTTGCCTATAAAAACAGGGACGCATCCGTATTCCCCCAGGATGCCAATCATCCGGGCACGGTGGACAACATGGAGGCTATCTATATCCCCGAAAGAGGAAAGACCGTACCCCTCAATTTGGAAGTTTTACCCATTTATGAGAAAATAATAAAGGAATATGAAGGCAATACCCTGAAAGTAAATGGCAATCAGATCCTGATAAACGGTGAAATTGCCGACTCCTATACGTTTAAACAGGATTATTATTGGATGATGGGCGATAATAGGCACCGATCCGAAGACAGTAGGTTCTGGGGGTATGTCCCCGAAGACCACGTAGTGGGCACTCCCATTTTTATCTGGATGAGCATAGACGGTATCAATGAGGGAATGGGCAATTGGAAAGTACGATGGGATAGGGTATTTACCACCGTCAGCGGGGACGGGGAGCCC
>DATGQM010000008.1:0-9753 GCA_035304205.1 Arenibacter sp.
AGTTGTTCATCAATCAAGGGAATAATGAAGATAACCTACCAATATTTAAGGATGAAGCAGCTGCTTATGGTCTTACGGATCCAATATTTGGAACACAGGCTCATTTTTTTGATTATGACCGGGATGGTGATTTGGACATGCTTCTACTTAATCATAACCCTGCCAGGATCGGGAATGTCGATGATGCAAGGGTAAAAGCGCTGCTCGCCCAAAAGGATGATCAAAGCGGGACACGCCTGTTCGAAAATACCGGCAATAAATTTGTTGATGTTACCGAACCATCCGGAATTGTTAATTCTATCCTGAGCTATAACTTAGGGGCTTCCATCACCGACCTCAACAAGGATGGGTGGCCGGATATTTATATTGCAAATGACTATCAAATGCCCGATTATTTGTACATCAATAATAAAAACGGAACTTTCACGGATAAGCTCGCTGAAAGCATGGGCCATGTTTCAGAGTTTTCCATGGGCAATGATGCGGCCGATATAAATAATGATGGCTGGCCGGATATTATTTCCTTGGATATGCTGCCCGAGGATAACAGGCGACAAAAACTACTTTTTTCCCCCGACAACTATGAAGAATTTGACATGATCGTTCGTGCCGGTTTTCACAAACAGTATATGCGGAACATGTTGCAGTTGAACAATGGGAACGGAACTTTTAGTGAAATTGGGCAGTTGTCCGGAATTTCGAATACCGATTGGAGCTGGAGTCCTTTGGTAGCGGACTATGACAATGATGGATGGAAAGACATTTTTATTACCAATGGATACCTGCGGGATTTTACCAATATGGATTTCCTTAATTACAAGACTGGTCACCTAAAGCAACTGGGCTCATCTGTTTACCGTAAGGATATATTTCATCTGGTACAAAAGATTCCTTCCTCAAATATTGCGAACTATATCTTTAAGAACAGGAATGGACTTCAGTTTGAAAATATGCAAGACCTTTGGGGAATAGATGGGTTATCCAATAGTAACGGGGCCGCTTATGCCGATCTGGATAATGACGGCGACCTCGACCTGGTAATCAATAACATTAATAGCGTTGCATTTGTCTATAAAAATAATACGACGGAAAAGAGGGACTCCAATTATATCAAGATAAAGTTAAAAGGTGCCAACAAGAACACACAGGGGGTAGGAACAAAGGTATATGTTTATTGCAATGATAATACCCAATTGGTAGAACAAATGCCGGCAAGGGGCTTTCAATCGTCCGTATCCCCCCTCTTGCATTTTGGTCTTGGTGCAGCAAAAATTACCGATTCCATAAAAGTTGAATGGGCGAGCGGGGTTAGTCAAACTTTGTATAATGTAAAGGCGGGTGAAAGATTGGTTGTGGATGAGAGGGATGCTGTGAAATTTGAGCAAGTATCCGTGCCAATGGACGTTGTTTTTTCCCCAATTGTTTCACCTATTGACTACCGGCAATCCAATTATAAGGTCAATGATTTTAAAAGGCAGCCCCTGATGGTAAATCCGATTTCTTTTCAGGGTCCGTCCGTTAAGAAAGTTGATATTGATCAAGATGGTCTGGAGGATGTTTTTGTAGGCGGCGGCCCCGGACAGCCGGCACAGCTGTTTTTGCAGACCAAGGATGGAAGTTTTGTCCTGATCGATCAACCGGCATTTAATGCCGATAAAAATAGCACAGATGCGGACGCCGCTTTTTTTGACGCCAATGGAGACGGTAAAACGGATATCTTTATTGCTTCTGGCGGCTATCATCGGTATCTGCCAAAAGATCCGTTGTTACAGGACCGACTTTACCTCAACGACGGCAAAGGGACCTTCATCCGAAGCAGCACCGATGCATTACCGCAATCTTTTATCAGTAGTAGTTGTGTCAAGGTGGACGATATCAATGGCGATGGTTTTCCGGATCTATTTGTTGGGGGACGGGTAATTCCCGGCCGCTATCCGGAAATCCCGGAAAGCAGTATTTTAATAAACGACGGCCAAGGGAATTTTATGGACCAAACCAATCATGTCGCTCCCGAGATAAAGCAATTGGGTATGATAACCGATGCGATATGGATAGACCTGAACAGCGATCAAAAAAATGATCTGGTAGTGGTGGGAGAATGGATGCCGATAACTGTTTTTATTAACGAGAATGGCAGATTGGCCAACAAAACATCGGACTATTTTGATAAGGAATATGCCGGATGGTGGAATACTATAAATACTGGAGACTACAATGGCGATGGTATAATAGATATTGTTGTAGGCAACATGGGACTCAATACCCAATGTAAAGTGTCCTTCGATCAACCGGCCGAATTATTTTACAAGGACTTCGATGATAATGGGTCTATAGATCCCATCTTTTGCTTTTATAATCAAAATGTCTCCTATCCTTATATGTCAAGGGATGAATTACTATATCAATTGCCCATGATGCGAACAAGGTTCCCCGACTACAAATCCTATGCGGATGCGGGGTTGAATCAACTATTTACCGACAGTGAAAGATCCGGCATGAAATCACTAAGGGCAAATTGCCTTGAAACAATTTTATTCGTAGGTAACGAACATAATCAATTTGTGAAAATGGATCTCCCGCTACAGGCCCAGTTCGCTCCGGTATTCTCTATTACCAATATCGATTTTGATAAAGATGGCGATATGGACTTAATACTATGTGGTAATATCAATAATGCCAGAATCCGTTTAGGCAACAGCGATGCCAATTATGGTATTTTATTGGAGAATGATGGTAAAGGAAATTTTACTTATGTCGATCAAGTACGTTCCGGTCTTAAGCTGAAAGGTGATGTCCGTAGTGTCGTAGTATTGTCCGACCGTATATTATTTGGCGTTAATCAACAACCATTGATTACTTATAAATTTTGAAGATCATGAGAAAATATATTTCTGTATGGATACTGATCATTTGTGTTCTGAATGCTTGCAAGCAAGATCCGAGAAAAGCTATTACGTTTGAGAATAGCAAGGACATTAATAATTTGCTGGCCAAAATGACGGACATTATGGTCCATGATATAACCAATCCACCGTTGGCCTCCCGGTTCTTTTCCTATTCCTTTCTGGCCGGGTATGAAATCGTAGCGCAAAACGATAGCAGTTTTCCAAGCATGAGGGGTCGACTGAACGGTTTTCCCGAAATCAAGGAAGATAAACCTTCAGGAAAGTACGATTATCAGTTGAGCGCATTGTTGGCCATTATAAAAACAGCCAAGAAATTACAGCCATCCGGCCCACTATTGGAAGAATTTGAAAAAAATGTTCTCGACTCCTTAAAGGGTAGAGGGCTTAGCAGGGAGATTGCCGAAAATTCAAAATGGTATGCGGAAAATATAAGCCAACAAATTCTCAAATATGCAAAGGAGGACGGATACGCCGACATTAGTAATTATCCTAAATATGAAGCATCGGGAGAACCGGGTTCATGGTATCCTACGCCACCTGCATTTATCGCCGCAGTAGAACCCTATTTTAATACGGTACGCCCTTTTACCCTCGTTTCCGCCAGTCAGTTTAAACCTGAGCCCCCAGCACCTTTTTCCACAGACCCACAATCTTTTTTCTATAAATTAGTGACTGAGAATTATAGGGACAGTCTTACTACGGAAAATATTGCCATTGCGTCTTTTTGGGATTGCAATCCTTTTGTTGTTGACCCAATAGGTCACCTCATGACCGCTGTAAAAAAAATATCCCCTGGTGCACATTGGCTCGGTATTGCAGGGATAGCATGTGAAAAAACAAAAAAGGGATTTAATGAATCTATGGAAATATATACCGTAGTTTCCATTGGATTAATGGATTCCTTTATGGCATGCTGGGATGAAAAATTCAGTATTGACCGTATTAGACCAGAAACTGCAATTAGGAATTTGTTGGACCCCCATTGGCAACCTTTGTTGCAAACCCCTCCTTTTCCGGAATATCCTAGCGGCCATTCGACTATCTCGGGTGCCAGTGCTCAAATACTTACTTATTATTTTGGTGATGATTTCTCATTTGATGATACGGTAGAAATACCCTACGGCCTTCCCGTAAGGAGTTTTAAATCTTTTAAGCATGCTAGCGAAGAGGCGGCCATTTCCCGGTTTTATGGGGGGATTCATTTTATGGACGCAATCGAGGATGGATTGGAACAGGGAAAATCTGTAGGGAACTGGGTGCTCCAAAAAATCCATCATAACAACGAGCCCAATACCGCTATAGGACAAAGGGCGGCATTTTAATACTATAAAAGAAAATGGTTTGCTGAAAGAGTTCTCTTTCGGCAAACCATTTTAGAACAGCTGCATGCAGCTAAATCAGGAGGTCTAATCTGGATTTAGTAAAAGGTACCGGCTTTATTTATAATTTTCATTCTGGATCAGGACACCGTTACTTAAATCGATTTCCCTTTGTGGAATGGGAAAGTAATAATGTTTGGGTCTAACAAAGGTTCTCGATGGATCGAACGGTCCTCTGTCCTCGCCGTAAATCTGTACGATATCGACAATACCGGCCTTATCCCAACGCATCAAATCCTGGTGGCGTTGGTTTTCACCCACCAGTTCACAACGTCTTTCGTGTATCAGTTCGGGCATGCCTCCGTTACTAATTGGATCCAAGCCTGCCCTATTACGAACTTCATTGATTTCAAAATCCCCACTTCCCGCTCCGTTAAGACGAATCTTTGCCTCCGCGACCATTAAATATACATCGGCGGATCTTAGTATCGGTACATTTTGATCTCTGTCGATATTTCCGTCAGGCAAGTAACTAACGTATTTGGTAAGACTATATCCCGTCTGGGTAAGATCGGCCGTAAATTCGAATGGTCCCATCTCACCACGATCCACTATATCACCAGGTTGCAAGATAGAATTGGGCAAGCGCACATCATTCTCCTCAAATTCGTCAACGACGTTCACAACAGGATTGTGAAAATCCCAACCACCCCATGATCGGGGGGCATCATAACTTTTAGGTACATCTCCCCAGTTGTCCTCCCCTTGAACGGAAAAAAGCATTTCTGGATTATTTTCGGTTGCAACGGTGAAATTATCCCGGAAATTTTCGGCCAGGGGATATGGGCCGTTCAAGACCTTTTCCCCCGCTTCAATGGTCTTCTCAAATTCTTCTTTATATAAATATAATTTGGCCAAAAATCCGTTGGCCGATCCCTTAGTTACCCTACCCAAATCTTCCGCTGGATAGTTTACTGGAAGCAAATTGGCCGCAGCGATAAAATCAGATTCGATCTGGGCCCGTATTTCCTCTACTGTGGATTTGGGTACGTTGAAATTACCCTCCACAACGTTGCTTTCCAAAATCAGTGGAACCTCCCCATATAATACGTGTAACCTCCAATAGGCAAATCCTCTTAAAAAATGTGCTTCGCCCAGGACCCTATCCCTAGTTGCATCATCAATATCCTCGATATCGGGAACGTTGATCAATACTGAATTCGCCCTTCCTATAATTTCATATTTGGGACTCCATCCAAATCTGAATCCGGCATTATCGGCATCGAAAGTGAAATTTTCCATAGCCGATTCATAACCATGGTCCCCGGCCCTAAAAATATCATCGGAGCAATTATCGAACACATTTTCGTTATGGCCGTACAAGTCCTCCGTCCGCAATGGTTCATACATAGCAGTTGATGCCGCAATTGCATCACTGCCATTTCTCCAAAATTCAGCGGAAGTAGACTCCCCATAAGGTACTGTTTCGAGTATATCTTCCTGACAACTGCTCAACAGGATCAAAAAGGAGAAGTAAAATAGCAATTTATTTTTCATAGTTCCTATCATAGTTTTTTTGGTTCGATCAAAAGCTAAGGTTGATACCTAATAAAAAAGTCCTCGGTTGCGGAAACTGGGCAAAATCAACATTTTGTTGCAGATTTCCATCTGTTAGTCCCAATTCTGGATCTAGCCCGGAATACCCTGTTATGGTAAATAAATTCTGACCGGTAACATATAGGCGTAAACGACTAAGGTTTATTTTTTCGATATAATCCGTGGGGAGGGAATATCCTAAGGTCAGGTTTTTCAAACGAAAATAATCCCCCGACTCGATAAATAGATCCGAAGTTCTATGGTTCAAATTTGTTCGGAGGGTGGAAACCCTTGGAATGGTGTTGCTCGTGCCCGGCCCGGTCCATCTATCAAGGATTTCGGAATATAAGTTGAACGGATAAGAGGCGTCCAGACCCTGCATTCTATCAGCATTAAAAATTTCGACACCCGCGGCACCCAAAAAGAACGCCGTAAAATCAAATCCCTTATAAGTGGCGTTAAGGTTTAGGCCATACGTCATGTCAGGATGGGGATTGCCTATTATGGTGCGATCTTCGTCGTTAATAACTCCATTATTGTCAATATCGATGAAACGAACATCCCCGGGAACAGCACCTTCTTGGGTAGCATGCGCATCAATATCGGCCTGTGTTTGAAAAAGTCCATTTGCTTTCCAACCGTAGAATGTCGCTATAGGCTCGCCTTCGAATGTTCTTGAAAGTTCTTGATTGGGCCTTCCGTAAAAATCGGAAGCTAAAAAGTTGCCATCCACTAATTTGATAACCTTGTTCTTGACGAAAGCTGCATTGGCGCCTATACCGTAACTAAAATCTCCTTTGGTATCCTGCCAATTTAGTTCGATCTCCAAACCTTTGTTCTCAACTTCACCTACATTTCGAAAAGGAGAGGTGATAGAACCTTGAGATCCAATAGCCGGGGGCTGGAGCAACATGTCCTCCGTATTTTTGATATAATAGTTAAAGCTAGTAGAGAGTTTATTTTCCAAAAATCCAACTTCTAGACCAAAATTGGACATAACGACCGTTTCCCATGTGACATCGGGGTTGGCGATACTCACCCGAGAAACCCCCTCTACCCGATTGCTTCCGTCCAGACCGAAAGAGTACCTTCTACCCGAGCTTAACCGCGCCAAATATTGTAGTCTGGCAATGTTCTGGTTACCTAGCTGGCCCCATCCTCCTGTGACCTTCAGGTTACTGATGGACGGCACATTGAAAAAGGACTCTTGGGAAACCCTCCATCCCAAGGAAAAAGCTGGAAAGGTACCTCTGCGATTTCCATCGGCGAATCGGGAAGATTCATCGGATCGTAAAGTGGCCGTAAGCAGATATCGGTCCATATAACTGTAATTCAATCGGCCAAAAACCGATCGGAGTCCATCATTCGAGCGAAATTCGGTAGCTTCATCCTGATCTCCATTAGTCAATAATTTTTGACTTTCAATATCTTCGACATTAAATGTTCTGGCATTGAACCCCTGACTGTCAAAAGATTGTTCCGTATAACCTGCGACGGCCCCTATGGAATGATCTCCAAAAATTTTATTGTAGGAAAGAAAATACTCCATCAGAAAAGAATGGAACTGCTCATAATTTCGAAACCTATTACTGGAAGAACTTTGCCTGATTTGGTCCAAAATCTGGGGTTCGTAGTTTTTTTGATCTGTTATTTCGGCATCGACACCAAAATTGGCCCTGAACTTAAAATCCTGGGTAAAGGATATTTCGGCCTGGACATTGGACAGCAAACGCGTTCTTCTAGTATCGGAATCATTGCTGACCACAGTAAAAATAGGGTTATTAATATCCCCGAATTCACTACTGACCTGTGAAGAGCTGTAACTACCGTCGGCATTTCGGACTGGAAGACCGGGATTAAAACGGATTGCACTCCATATAAGGCCAGTTTGTGCGGAAGTTGTATTGAAGGCGTTGTTCGAGCGCGAGGATAGGGAAAGATTTTGACTTATTTTAAGCCAGTTATTTAAACTGTGATCGGAATTGATCTGTAAATTTACCCTGTTGGCCTCAGCTTTTTTTATTATACCCTGTTCATCATAATATCCCAAACCGAAAAAAAAGGACGATTTTTCACTTGCTCCGGTTATGGAAAGATCGACGTTCTGGGTGACGCCGGTTTTAAAGAGTTCATCCTGCCAATTGGTTCGTTGCGTAAGATAGCTGGGATCGCTCCAAATATCATCTACTGGGATGCCATCATTGGTATAACGCTCTCTTTTAATTTCTCCCAATTCCGGGGCATTTAGGACATCGACTGTTTTTATCACATTCGAAAAACCAGTATAGAAGTCCAGGTTCATTTGTGTTTTCCCCCCCCTTCTACCTTTTCTCGTTGTTACGATTATCACCCCGTTTGCTGCCCGCGTACCATAGATTGCGGAAGCGGATGCATCTTTTAGCACCTCGATGGATTCGATATTGTTCTGATTAATGCCCGCAATACTTTCTGTGGGTACCCCGTCGATGACGTACAAGGGATCCGAATCATTTACAGTACCTGTCCCCCGTATCCTAATGGATGCGCTAGACCCGGGGGCACCCCCATTGTTGACAACCTGTACCCCCGCAAGTCTTCCTTGAAGTACTTTGTCCACACTTGCTACGGGCAAATTCCTAAATTCCTCTCCTTTTACGGAGGAGATAGCGCCCGTTACGTCCTTTTTCACAGTAGTGCCATAACCAACGACCAAGACCTCGTCCAATTGGGAAGCATTCGGTTGTAATTGTATATTTAAATTTGATTGATTACCGACTTCCACTTCCATAGTGGTATAGCCTATATACGAAACGATCAGTATTGTATCTTCATTGGGTACCGTAATAGAAAAATTACCATCAAAATCCGCAGCAACCCCCGTCGCAGTGCCTTTTATTTGTACGGAAGCTCCCGACAAAGGCACACCCATTTCATCTACAATTGTGCCGGTAATGGTTCGTTCCTGCCCTAGTACGGTCGGCGCAATTAAAAATCCTACATCCCTGCTTTCTGTATTAATCGTAGGGGTAGGCTCACTTTTATTTGAATGAGCGAAAGAAGCCATGCTCAAAAATATTGCTATAATCAACATCTTAGGTCTACTTCTTTTTGGACTAAAACAATTTTTAGAATCGCTCATATTTATTATGGAACGATAAATAATAGTTTTTTTCATTTCTATTTTGGTTGGTGTTAATGATGCCCTGTTACAGGAAATTATAGTAATTAAACATATTATTTTTTCATTTTCCTTAAAATCTAGCAAATCTTTTAATAGGTAAAAAAAATCTTAATCTTTTACCAATGTACAAAACATTTGTCAAATTTTTATACTAAAATTAAAAATTTAAAAAAGGATATATTCTATTCTTCTTCATTTTTCAATTGGTTTTTATTGATTAAACCTTTCTCTTTTTTAATGGCCGATTCCCTCCACCAAACCCCTTTTGGCAGGATCAATTCCCCCGATGCAATCTTTTCCCCCAATATCCTGTCCGCTTCACGGCCGACATCTACCTCTGCCCTTCCGCTTATCTTGTCAAAGATCACATAACCCAGCAGGAACGTATTTTCTCTTTGAATCATTTGAGCTCCCTTGGCATATTCAATATCGGCTACCTCGCTTAGGGGAATCTGTATTCCCGTATCTTGCCATTTTGTTCCGATTCAGGTGAATTTCTATATACGGGGCACCCACCGCACGGTCGTAGAAAACGGTGGAAGGCATAATAGATGGAATGTCTTTCAAAGCCGTCTCAAGCGCCTTGCCCCCCAATTCTATGGATTCCAGGTCGGGACCCGATACTTTTAATCCCATTGGGGCCCTCATACCGGTAGAAAGCATCACCAATCTTGCCTCGATCGGCTGTAATTTAGGTACCGAGGTGAGTCCGGGCAGATGGGACACATTCACGATCTCTTGCCAAATATCATCTGCCGACTTAATTTCTGGA
>DATGQM010000009.1:0-6029 GCA_035304205.1 Arenibacter sp.
GATCGCCCGAGGCCCCGAAAATAACAAGCATTTGATTTGCTGTTTTGTTCATATGATTTAATATTGGAATTTTGGCTCAATTTGTTGGGAATTCAAAACTATGGTCCCAAAAACCCATAAATTGATTATTTTTGATCTTTATTTTGAGCTGCGAAGATAAAACTTATTTGGCTTATTCATTTATAAACACGTACACTTAACAAAAGCTACTTAAATTTGTTAAGAAAATTAAAGCAATAACATGAAATGAGCATAACCGAAAACCGGTCGCCAGCCCGAAAGATTCATTCTGGCGGGCAAATACGAATTAAGATATGCGAATTACAAATGACCGTTAAAAAACAATAAATATCTACATATGAAAAATATATACGATTTTGGATTGATCGGACTTGGGGTTATGGGGCGTAACTTTATCTTGAACGTGGCCGACAACAATTTCTCCGCAATGGGCTACGATCTGGACGACAAACAGGTAAATGCCCTCATCGAGGAAGGAGAGGACATCCAAAAAGTCAATGCCACCACGGATATACAACATTTTGTAAGGTCCCTGTCCCGTCCCCGAAAAATAATGCTCCTGGTACCGGCGGGAAAAATAGTGGATTCGGTCATCGAAAGCCTACTGCCCCATTTGGACACTAACGATCTTATAATAGACGGGGGGAATTCTTTCTTTACGGATACCGATCGCAGGGAAGCTTATTTACAGGATAAAGGAATCCACTTTTTTGGCTCAGGGGTTTCAGGCGGTGCAAAAGGGGCCAGACGTGGGCCCAGCATTATGCCGGGTGGAAACAAGGAGGCCTACAAGGAGGTCCAGCCCATCTTTGAAGCGGTTTCCGCTAAATTCAAGGGCGAGCCCTGTGTGGCCTACCTAGGACCTAAATCGGCCGGTAACTATGTAAAAATGGTCCATAATGGCATAGAATACGGATTGATGCAATTGACCTCCGAGATCTATGATCTACTAAAAAAGGCAGGCAATTATAGCAACGATGAACTTCATACGGTTTTCGATCGATGGAACAAAGGTCGATTGCAGTCCTTTCTTATAGAAATTTCCGCCGAGATCTTTAATCGGGAAGACGATAAGGGAACCGGCAGATTAGTTGATAAAATTTTGGACAAGGCGAAGCAAAAGGGTACCGGAAAATGGACTTCCCAGAATGCGATGGACCTGGGCATTCCCATTCCCAGTATAGATATAGCGGTTAGCATGCGGGAAATCTCTGCCCTAAAGGAAGAACGCCTACAGGCCGATAACTTATATGGCCGTCCCACCCCGGCCATAATGGATAAAAATGAACTGGAAAAATGGGCAGAGGAGGCACTTTATTTTTCCTTTATCACCATCTATGCCCAAGGGCTACATCAATTGGCGGATGCTTCAAAGGAATACGGCTACAATCTGGACCTTTCCGTAATAGCCAAGATATGGAGGGCCGGTTGCATTATCCGTGCCGCCTTATTGGAAGACATTTCACAGGCATATACCAAGGACAAACAATTGGCCAACCTATTATTGTCCCCCAATTTTGTCCCCAAGGTAAAGTCGACCGTTGATGGGGCAAGAATCTTGGTAGCCTATGGGGCCAAAAACGGTATTCCATTACCGGGCCTATCCAATTCCCTAACCTATTTTGATGCCTATACTTCCGGTAGATTGCCCCTAAACCTTATTCAGGCGCAGCGCGACCATTTTGGTTCGCATACCTATGAGCGGACGGATATGGAAGGGATATTCCACACGGAGTGGGAACAATCATAAATAGTAGAAAAGGGATCGGAAAATCCCGGTTTTGGTCGAAAACACGTCCCGACAAGAAGGAAACCCATATTTTACTTTAATTTTACCTTTTAAATTGATGATGGTATGAATCCTTCGGCCGCTGGTTGGATAGATAAGTTTGGACATCTGGTAAAGGGCGGACATCCGTCCTTTACTTCCTTTGAAACCATGTACGACCAATTAAAGGGTACGGGCTTTGTATATGGCATTAATTTGAATGTGCCGGATTTTATCGTTATGGAACATTCCCTGTCCGAGGACGAAAAGGCCAAGATCAATCTATTGGCCGGACTCTATTATACCCACAAATTTACTTATGGCGAATCTGATTTTGAAACCTTTATAAAACAGCTTCTTAAATTCTATCAAGGCCTGGGCATCCTTAAAATTTCTTTTATAAACAGGCTATTGACCGGCAAGAAGGCCTCGGCAAAATTGGAAATGCTGGTGAATTCCCGTATATATTTGGAGGACAATCTGATCAGCAAGACCTTTAATAGTACGATTACCAACTCCCTCCTCTTTATAGATGTACTTACCTTTAAACGCTATCTGGAAGGGGAAAAGGATATAAAGAAGATAGCACAGCGTTTGGAATACATCACCATTAACGTGACTTACCACACGTTGAACTCCAAGGAAAAAAATAAGACCGACGAGAAATTGGCCCAGCTTTTTGCCTCCTCCCTGACCTTTATCAATAGTTCGGAAAGGCATTTTGACGGTTCCTATAGAAATGAATTATTGCAGCTTTATTCCGTCCCTGAAAATAGGTATTTTTTGGATGTCGCCTGTCTAACGGTATGGGAAGACCATTCCTTGGATTATACGGAATCCGAGTTTGTTTTCGGTATAGGAAAGGATATGGGCTTCGACCAAAAGGAGATTGCAAAATCACTCTCCGATGTAACCCTGTTCTTCGGACTCAACGCCCCCAGGATACCCTATTTAAAAGATCCGAACATGGCGGTGCTGTTCTATGATAGTATGGCGCGGATCGTCAATAAATTGATCCTGAGAAATAGCAAAAGATTACAAAAGGAACTCTCTGAAAGTAAGGAACTGGTAACCCTATTATCCAAATCGACCGTGAGGGACCTAACCCCTGAAGAGAAAAAAAAAGTACAGGATCAATTGTTGGATGTCTTTAAGAGCATTCCCTCCCTTGCCATTTTTATTCTCCCTGGCGGGGCGGTTTTATTACCCATTTTTATAAAATTGATCCCTAAATTGTTACCTTCCTCATTTGATGAGAATAGGGTAAAATAAAACTCCCAAAAACCTTCGAAATGGACACTATAAGAAAAATCTATTCTGTTTTTTATGTACATTTAAAACCCTAATATCCAATCTATTGAATATATTTATTCCAACCATAACTTAAAGTCTTTTACGCGCTCCCTACTTACGACTATTTCTTGGTCCCTAAAGCGGTTCAGCTTAATTTCCAACCGGGAATTGGTATAGGAAACGATGTCTTTTATGTGGTCGATATTGATATAGAACTTTCTGCTCACCCTAAAGAATATATTAGGGTGAAGTTCCGGTTCTAGGTTTTCCAGACTAGTATCCATCAAATAATTCCTTCCATCGGCCATAGCGGCATAGGTACCTTTGTTCTCACTGTAAAAACATTCTATTTCATCTGCATTTATAATTTTCAAGTGTTGCCCCACACGGATGGTAAACCGCTTTTTATAGTCGCGCTCCAATGGGCCGGACAATAGTTTTTTTATGTCCTCAAAATCCAGGGAGATTCTCTGCTTTTCGTGCCTGAGGGATCGGTACTTCTTCACTGCGGATTCCAGCTCCAGATCATCAATGGGCTTCAATAAATAATCGATGCTGTTCAACTTGAACGCTTGTAACGCATATTCATCATATGCGGTGGTAAAGATTACCGAACTTCGGATTTCCACGGCCCCGAAAATTTCAAACGATAATCCGTCCGAAAGCTGGATATCCAAAAATATCAGATCGGGATGCTCGTTCCTTTGAAACCACTGGATAGCCTCCTCTACGGAATGCAGCATGGTGGACACTTCTATACTTAAATCGGACAATAACCTTCCCAATCTTCTTGCTGCGGGCTTTTCGTCCTCTATGATGATTACCTTCATGGTCGATTCCTTTGATGGCTCCCTAGATCGGCATCCTGTTTTTCCATATACTTCTTGATCTGCCGTTCTTCCCAATTCCTTAAAAACTTTGGCCCCTTCCGAAAGGCATATACCCAGTGAAAGAACAGCCCGACACTCCATAGCAGCAGGTTGATCATAATGTTCCAACGGACCCAGTCGGGAAACATATCCCAATCGGCAACCCTATAGATTACAAAAAACAATAACATCAGGAGACAGACAACAAGGTAAACCACAAGATGGCTATAAAACGCCTTGAGGATCAATAGCCTTTTTTTTGCCTTTTCCAATTTGATCGGATCGTACTGATTTTGTTCCATTACCTGTATTTTTCGGATTCCTTTTTATCTTCTTCCATATACTTTCTTATTTGCCGTTCCTCCCACCCCTTGCCAAAAAAAAGATTATAGTCCAGTGCATTAATGGCATGGAACATTAGGCCTGTTCCCCATAAGATCCATACCACATAATTGCCAAGGTCCCAAAACGCGTCCCAAAACGGTTTTCCGTCCTGAAAGCTTCCTATCACATTTTTTATCGTAATAAAAAGGTTGACGATTATATAAACGGACAGATGGATATAAAAACCCTTTATTTCTTCAATTTTCTTTTTGGCCCTTTGCTGCTTGTCGTATTCGTGATTTTCCATTATTCACTGATTTAATTCGAACTATCATTTCCATCGGTCCCTATGGTCCTCTTCTTCCATAAACTCCCTAATCTTGCGCTGCTCCCAATTCCTTCCAAAAAAAGTATTGTACCCAAATGTCTTAAACGCCTTGGATACGAGACTTATGCCCAACCCAAAAACTACCCATAAAAACCAGGGATGTCGCCATTGGTTCAGATAATAATTAATGCCCCCAACGAGAAGGATCACAAAAATGGAAGAAAATAGGCTGAAATAAAATTTCCTTATTTCTTCTACTCTTTCCTTGGCCCTCAGATATTTACTTTCCCTATGTTCCATAATTCCAGAACTTGTTTTATTTGCGACCAACTTTAGGTCTTGTTCATTTCAAATTTCCAAATAAGGTGCTTCATTATTAAATTTATGGTTCCGAACTGCACGGTTTAGCGGATGAACCGTCAATCCGCGCCTCGGTCCCCAGGCCGACCAAATGAGGGAAAAAATGAAATTCATTTAGAAATCCTCATCCTCCATCATTTCCCTCATCTTGCGTTCCTCCCACCCTTTTCCGAGGATAGGATTGTAGCCAAAAGCTTCAAAGCCATGCATCACCAAGCCAAAACCCCATCCCAATATCGGAAATATCACCCACATAAAACTGGTGGTATTATAATTTATAAGAGCTAATATGGGGATTACTATAATATAGGAAATCAAGTTTCCATAAAAATTCTTAATTGCCCCCACCCGTTTTTTCGCCTTTTCATATCGCTTGTCCTCAATATATGATCTATGGACCTCGTAAGCGTTCATTTTTTGGACAAGCATGGGCAGTTTCACTATAAATTCCGTTGCTGTCGTGCTGATTACGACTTCCCTATCCGATAGGATATTATACCGCTGCTGGATGTTCCTCAACCCCACCCCACTACTCTTTGTAATCACTTGTTTTTGCTGGAGATTGTTGGCAACGCAAAGCATACCACCTTCCTCATATACCTTTATCTTCAACGGTTTGGACGATGTAACTATATTATGTTTTACGGCATTCTCCAACAAAAGTTGGAGGGATAGGGGGACTATCTTGGATTCGGGCATGCTTCCCTGTTCCGGGATATCGAAAACAATGCTATCCTCGAACCGCATTTTTAATAACCTAATGTATGTTTTGGCAAAGGCAAGTTCCTCATCCACCGTTACCAGATCCTTATTTTTCTGTTCCAGGACATAACGATATACTTTGGACAGGGAAGTAGTGAACTTTTGTGCCTGGTTTGGATCTTCCTCTATTAAACTATTAAGTACATTTAGGCTATTGAAAAGGAAATGCGGGTCTAACTGGTTTTTAAGCGCATCGAATTTGGCAGAGGCCGTCCCAGCAATTATTTTTTGTTCCTTTACTTTATTTTCCTGCCGATATTTAAAGTACCAGGCAACATAAAATACAATTGAGACCGCAATTGCT
>DATGQM010000010.1:0-2651 GCA_035304205.1 Arenibacter sp.
GGCGACAATAGTAGTGTTTCAACCCTTCCGGACGCAAAGATCGTCTTTAGGTCCAGCGGCGAATTTAGGATGCAATTACGATGAGGTGGATCGCACTGATTTTATGGGTCTGTTTTTTGGGAAGCGTTCATGTGGCGGCCCAGAACAAACAATTGCTCTACGATTTTACGGAAATCCCGGATGCGCTATTGATCAATCCGGGCGCCTTGACGGATTACCAATGGTTTGCCGGTGTCCCCGTATTGTCCGGGATATCCTTACAGGCCGGCAGTAATGCGATTACCGTTAACGATCTGTTTGCCAATGATGGCGTGGATATTAATGTAAAGATCAGGGAGCGGGCCATTTATGGGATGGGGACAAAGGATGAACTGAGCGGTGCCTTTCAGATACCCTTGTTGAATGCGGGCTTTAGGGGGCGGAACCAGAATAATTTTTATTCTTTCGGGATGTACGTCGAGGGGGATGCCATAGGATATTGGCCCAAGGATTATGCTATCCTCGCCTTTGAGGGCAATGCCGATCAATTGGGGAGAAGGTTTGATCTCGGCCATTTGAAGACCCGGGGGGAAATGGTAAACGTTTTTCATTTTGGTGTTAATAAAAGAGTGGACAGGGACCTCACCATTGGGGCAAGGGCCAAAATATATTCCGGGATCTTTAATTTTACCTCTACCAAGAATAAAGGCTATTTTGTAACTACGGAGGGACAGAACAATTTAGTGGCCAATACCATCGATGCAGACCTTGAAATGAGGTCATCGGGGCTAAACGAAATCGAGGATGCACTGGATAACGATAGTTCCCTCTTACCGGGAATAATAGCCAGAAGAATGTTCTTCGGGGGCAATCTGGGGTTTGGAATAGATCTTGGATTTACCTATCACCTGAATGAAAGGACCATAGTTACCGCCAGTCTGTTGGATCTGGGATTTGTTTACAATAGTACCGATGTAAGGAATTATACGGTTAAAGGTGCGGCCACGGTAGAGGGAATGGAGGTTTTCCTGCCCAATGACCCAGGCGTTGATCCTTGGCAAGATCTGATCGATGAGATAGATGCCCTGGTCCCCCACGGTACCAACAATAAGAGCTATATCAATTTTAGGCCTACTAAACTTTACGGTTCTATACGATACAACTTTGGCAGGCCAATAGCTTCCAAACGAATTTGTGATTGCAAGGATATGATCTCCCAGGGAAGGGACCAAAAACAATTCTCGAGTGCCGTGGGCGGACAGCTATATATGATCAATAGGCCAAGAGGGCCGCAAGCCGCTCTTACGGCATTCTTCTCGCACAGGCTGGGCAATGCCCTAGCCCTAAAAACAACCTATACGGTGGATAAGTTTTCCTATTCCAATATCGGTCTGGGCCTGAGCATGCAGGCCGGTCCCGTAAATTTCTATATTCTGGCCGATAACCTGCTGGCCTATAAGAATATTGCCGATAGTCATTACTCCTCTTTTCAATTAGGATTAAATATTATATCTTGGGGCAAGAAATAATCTATATAATCCCATGAGAAAATTACTTTTATCCATTTTGCTCCTAAGTTGCTATTTTGGAATGTCACAAGCGGAACTGAACAACTATAAATACATAATCGTACCGACAAAACTTGATGCCTTTAAACAGGAAAATCAATATCAGACCAGTACATTGATCAAGTATCTTTTGGTGGAGAACGGGTTTAATGCCGTTTATGACAATGCGCTCCCGGAAGACCTGTTGAGCAATAGATGTCTGGGCCTGTTGTTGGGGCTTACGGATGATTCTTCCATGTTTACCACAAAATTAAGCCTCACCTTAAAGGATTGTTTCTCCAAAGAGGTCTTGAAGACTGCGGACGGTAGTAGCAAGGAAAAGGATTTTAAGACCGCCTATTCCGAGGCTATTAAGGAAAGTATAAGATTATCCCTATCGGGGGCGGGATATAAGTATAATCCGGGGAGTGCCAACGTAGCCGTAGTGGCCAGCTTTAAGGATGATGTTAAAAAACAGCCCGAGAATATCGTTTCGGATGCCAAAAATGAGCCTTCCCCCGCTGTCGTACAGCAAAAAGCAACCTTGGAAGAGCAATCCTATAAGAGCATGGAACCGGTTCCTTCTAATATCACCAAGGCCAATGGCGCTTCGGTCTTATATGCGCAAGCGATAGCCAACGGATTTCAGTTGGTGGACAGTACCCCCAAGATCAAATATAAGATCGTAAGGACTTCCCTAGCGGATGTTTTTATGGCGGAAGGTGAGGGCCATCATGGCCTCGTCCTAAAAAAAGGGGATAAGTGGTATTTTGAATATTATGAGGGGGACCAATTAATGGTACATGAATTAAATATTAAATTTTAAAGATCATACTTATTTTTCCATCGTTTCTTTAAAAAATCCTTGATGGCATTCTCCCGTTGGTTATTGCCGGGACTATAAAAGCTGGTCCCGGACAGTTCCTTCGGCAAAAATTCCTCCTCGATAAAATTATTGGCGTAATCGTGTGCATATTTATAGTCATCCCCATAGCCCAGGTCCTTCATCAATTTCGTTGGGGCATTGCGCAAGGCCAAGGGGACCGATAGGTCGCCCGTTTGCTTTACCGTTTGTTGGGCCTTGTTTATGGCCATATAGCTGGCATTGCTCTTAGGCGATGTGGC
>DATGQM010000011.1:0-8600 GCA_035304205.1 Arenibacter sp.
AAGGTCCGGTCTTCTATCCAATAATTCCCTTAGGGCCAACTTTACACAGTCGGCAGGGGTGCCGCTGCAACTGTATTCCTCGATGGCCCCATCCTTAGGGCCTATCGGTTCTTTTTTTATATAAAGGGTGCTGTCCAGGGTAATTGCATGGCCCATCCCCGACTGCGGACTGTTAGGGGCGACGACTATAACATCGCCTATTTCCTTCATAAAGCGGATCAATGCCCTTAGACCGGGAGCGGTAATACCGTCGTCATTGGTAACAAGGATCAAAGGTTTTGCCATGGAATATAATTTATGCGGTAAAAATACGTTTTAAAATGTTTTAGATCGTCGGGGAGCCTGTCTAATTATCCGCACACCTTATTAACAAAACATTAATGGCAGGACCGGGAGATATGGCATGGTTTTTTCTCTATCTTCCCGAAATGGCCTAAAAGGTGATTTTAAGGACAAAACTTGGAATACAGTAGCCGTTTGATTAATTTTAAATGATTTTAACCAGCCCTGTCCACGGATCTTGATCCGGCATAATAATAATCGGATCAGGACAATGATTAAATACGAATAGATGAAAAAGAATTTAGCTTACGCATTGTTAGTAATGCTTATTGCGGTTACCTCGTGTAGCTTTACCAATAAAACTTTTGAGAACGACGATAAGGACAAGTTGTTATTGGATCTTATTACCTATATCCTGGAACGGGGACATTATCAGCCCAAGGATATTAACGATGATTTTTCCGTACAGGTTTTCAAGGGTTTCCTAGATGTCGTTGACCCTACGAAACGTTATTTTTTGGAAAGCGATATCCAGGAGTTTGAAAAATATAAATTTCAGTTGGACGATCAGATAAAGAATAACGACATCTCCTTTTTTGATATCGTACACCAAAGGTTGATAAAACGGATGGAAGAGGCCAAGGGCATCTACAAGGAGATACTAAGTGTGCCTTTTGATTACAGCGTTGAGGAGGGTCTGGAAATCGATTATAAAGATCAAGGATATGCCGCCACGGAAAAGGGTCTGAAAGATCGTTGGAGAAAGCAATTAAAGTATGCCACCTTGGGGACTTATGATTCCAAATTGACCTACAAGGAGGCCGGTGATGCCAAAAAATCCGGGAAAGATGCTAGAGAGGTAAATATTAATGAAGTGGATATTTCCGATGTGGATGTTTTTGAGGATGATGCCGAGGATACCAATAATGGGAAACCCTTGACCCCGAAACAGGCAGAGGTGAAAGCTAGGGAACTGACCAAGACTACCCTGGATGATTATTTCGATTTTGTGGATGACTTGGAGCGCAAGGATTGGTTTGTCCAATACCTTAATACCATAGTGGAGGTGTTTGATCCCCACACTTTCTATTTTGCCCCGGACGAAAAAGAAAAATTCGATGCCGGTATGTCCGGTAAATTTGAAGGTATAGGTGCCAGGTTACAGAAGAAAAGGGACCAGACCAAAATAGTGGAGGTCATTTCCGGAGGACCGGTCTGGAGAGATCAGCGGTTGGAAGTAGGAGATGAGATCATGAAGGTAGGACAGGACGGACAGCCCCCCGTAGATATTGTTGGGATGCGGTTGGACGATGCCATAAAGTTTATAAAAGGGCCCAAGGGTAGCGTAGTAGATCTGACCATTAAAAAAGTAGATGGGAGCATAACGGTCATCTCCCTTACAAGGGATGTGGTAGAACTGGAGGAATCCTATGCCAAGTCGGCCAAAATAATAAAGGAGGACCATAGATATGGACTGATCAACCTTCCCAAATTCTATGTGGATTTCGAGGATTATAACCAAAGAAATGCGGCGACGGACGTGGCCAAAGAGGTAGAGCGCCTAAAAGAGGCAGGTGCGGAAGGCTTGATCCTGGATCTGAGGGACAATGGGGGCGGTTCCCTGAAGACCGTAGTTGAAATGGCCGGACTATTTATTAAGGACGGTCCGATCGTTCAGGTCCGATCTACCGGGAAACAAGCAGAGGTATACAACGATAAGGATGAGCGTATCCAATGGGACGGCCCCTTGGTGATCTTGGTAAACGAACTGTCCGCTTCCGCTTCGGAAATTTTGGCGGCCGCCATGCAGGATTATAAACGGGCGGTGGTCATTGGCAGTAAACAGACCTTTGGAAAAGGTACCGTTCAAAATGTAATTCCCTTGGAAAGTATTGTCCACGGTAACCAACATGGCGATCTGGGAGCGATAAAGATTACCACCCAAAAGTTTTATAGGGTCAATGGTGGGTCTACCCAATTGGAAGGGGTCAAGAGCGATGTAATTGTACCCGACCGGTACAGCTATATAGATATCGGTGAAAAAGATCAAATAAATCCCTTGGAATGGGATAAGATATCCCCTGCAAAATACACCCCATGGAACGGATATATAGATTATCAGGCCACCATCGAAAATAGTAAGAAAAGAATGGGGGAGAGCGAACAGATCAAATTGATCGAGGAAAATGCGCGATGGATCCAGAAAGGACAGGATGAAACATACGTTTCCCTAAAATATGAGGATTACAAAAAGGAACTGGAAGAAAATAAGGAAAAGAATAAATATTTTAAAACGATTTCCAACTACGATTCCAAACTTACTTTCGAATCCCTGAAGTATGAACAACAGCTTTTTACCAAAGATTCCATCTTAAGGGAAAAACGCAACCGTTGGCATAAGGATCTTGCCAAGGATGTTTATATAGAGGAAGCCGTAAACGTACTGCAAGATTTAAAGATGAACAACATCAAAAATTCGAGACTGGCCAGCGTAAAGGGATAGCGGTTTAAAAAATTTGATACAAAAAGACCGAATTGCGAGTTAATAACGAGCGGTTCGGTCTTTTTTATTGATGGTATTTTGTTGCCAAAAACCTAGGTAAGGAAGTGGGGCGATATATTTTCGGGTTCGGTTTAGGAACTACAGGACAACATAGAACATCCCACCTTATTGCGGGCCCATTCTGGACGTTTGGCAAACCATTTTTCAGAATTTTCCTGTTCCTGATACGGGTGCTTCAAGAGTTTGAAAAACTCGTCGATCAAACCATAATCCCCATTATCCGCTGCCTCTATCGCCAATTGGGCCATATAGTTCCGTAGCACATATTTGGGATTTACCCTATCCATTTTTATTTTTCTCTGTTCATCAGACAGGTCCTCCTTTTGTAACAGTGCCCTATAATCCAGAAACCATTGTTTCCATTTGTCCAGAACAGTTCCATTTACTTCTTCGGGCGCATAAAATGCGTCCATGACTGGGTCTAGGAAGGAAGAATCCATGCTGGCCGATTTTTTAAAATTGGCCAGGTTCCTAAAGAAAATCGTCATGTCCGTTTCCGTCAGTTGTAGGTTTTCCTCCAGTTGGGCCACGAGTTCCCTTTCATTATGATGGTTTTTGAACAGTCCAGTCTTGGATTTCATCATCAAGGGATGTTTTTCTTGATAATTTTCTCCATAGTCCTTAAGTATATTTTCGAGCGGATCGGCCTCCCCGATAAGCGGAAACAGCGCATTGGCCAATTTATATAGGTTCCAGAGACCTATGTTTATTTGGTTGCCAAATCTATAGCGTTTAAATTGTCTGTCCGTGGTATTGGGCGTCCAACCCTCTTCATATCCTTCCAACCAGCCATATGGCCCATAATCTATAGTGAGGCCCAGGACAGACATATTGTCGGTGTTCATCACCCCGTGTACAAAACCTACACGCTGCCAATGCAATATCATGTCCAAGGTCCTTTCCGCCACCTCCCTAAAAAATTGAATATAGCTTTCTTTAGTGCCTATTTCTAAATGGGGATAAAAATGTTTCAGGGTGTAATCGGTAAGTTTTCTTAAAGTATTTATATCCTCACGGGCCGTAAGGATCTCGAAATTTCCGAAACGGATAAAGGAGGGGGCCGTTCTACAGATTACCGCTCCTTTTTCATAGGCCGGATGTCCATTATAGAGTATGTCCCTAAGCACTTGGTCCCCGGTCAGTGCCAACGATAGCGCCCGGGTAGTGGGAATGCCTAAATGGTACATGGCCTCGCTGCACAAATATTCCCTTATGGAAGACCGTAATACGGCCAGGCCATCGGCCGTTCTGGAATATGGGGTTTCCCCTGCACCTTTCAATTGTAGGGCCCATCTTTGATCGTTATGGATCGTTTCAAATAAATTGATGGCCCGCCCATCCCCCAATTGCCCGGCCCAATTGCCAAATTGATGGCCCCCGTAGCACATGGCATAGGGATTGGTGTTGGGATATACGGCATTTCCCGTAAAAATATTCAGGAACTCCCCTGAATTTACGTCCGCCTGTGTCAGCCCCAGATCCCTTGCCATTTCCGGGGAGGTATGGATCATGGATGGATCGGAGGTCTCTTTTGGAAAAATATAGGAAAAACAGGCCGCTGTTACTTGTCGCCTTGCCGGCCCTGAAAGGGGATCTGCGGGTAATTCCCGGTTAAAGGTATCGTTGATGTTAAAATTCATATCCGTTTCTATTCGATTATGGAATTCCATTTTTCGCTTCTCCTGGCCACTGCCCTAATATAGGAACATACGGCAACGGCGGTATAGCCTTCTTTCGTCAATTGCTCAAAGGTCTTTTCCACCAGTTCCTTGCCATAACCTTTTCCCCGTAGGGGATAGGGGACTTCCGAATAGGTCAGGAACATTTTCCCGTCCTTTAGATCATAGGCCACATAGGCGATCGCCCCATCAATATCCATGGTAAACATTTTCCTGTCCTTATCGTGCCGTACTATCATATCCCGAATTTTTTACTTGTTAAATCTATTTTTAGATCGTTTGCAAAATGTAGCGGTCTCGTATCCACGTTCCGTTCTTCGGAGACCAAAGGGCATAGGGCCCTTCCTTTTAGGTCAGAGGGTACTTAAATATTTAATGGCATTTTCCACGTCCAGGTTAAAATCCGCAAAAACTACCGTATCCCATTGGTCTATCAGGATAAACCAGGGGGTCCCTCCCGTGCCGTAGGCCATCATTACTTTGGAAATGTGATTGGTATCCTCACTTCCCGCATCATGGCCGAAGGGTATTTTTAGGGCATATTGTTTTTGGGTGGATGCCAGTTTATCAATGGTATTCTCGTCATGGCCCTCAAAAACGGTCTGTATTGCCAAAAAGACTACCTTGTCGTTTCCCGATAGGGCATTGACCATCTCCTGCAGGGCGGGGAAGCCCGTGCTATGGCAACCGGGACACCAGGATTGAAAGCAATAGATTACCTTGAACTTATTTTTAAAATCCGATAACTTGATCTGATCTGTGGGCTTACCATCTGCATCGATCCATTGGGATACCCCAAGCTCGGGGGCCTTAAAGGCACCGGTTTCTTCTGTGGTACCTGGGGCCATATTATGTGCTTTTTAATTTATCGGCATATTGTTTTCGCAGTTTCGCCAGTTTGGGCGCGATTACCGCACTGCAATATCCCTGGGTCATATTGTTGCGATAATAGTCCCGGTGCATTTCCTCGGCCTCGTAAAAGGTGGCGATCGGACTGATTTCCGTTACAATAGGTTGTTCGTAATAGGAAGCCATCTTGTTCAAGACCGCAAGGGCCATCTCTTTCTGGTTATCGTTATGATAGTAGATTACCGAACGGTACTGGGTGCCGACGTCTGCCCCTTGGCGGTTTAAGGTGGTGGGGTCATGGGTGGTCATGAAGATGGTAAGGATGTCCCCATAGGAAATAATGTCGGGATCAAAGGTGACCTGTACCACTTCGGCATGTCCGGTAAGTCCGGAACATACCTCCCTATAGGTGGGCTTTCCCGGGGCATTACCACCGGTATAGCCGGAAATCACCGATACTACCCCGTTTATTTCCTGAAAAACGGCTTCTGTACACCAAAAACAGCCTCCTCCCAGAGTAGCCATTTCTATTTTTTTATTATTCTTCATTCGTGATTTTTTCTTTAACCGCGATCATGGATTCGGAGTTTATGCAATATCGCAGACCACTGGGTTCGGGGCCATCCGGGAATACATGTCCCAAATGGGCATCACAGCTATTGCACATGACTTCTACCCTTAACATTCCAAAAGAAGTGTCCTTGTGGTATTTAATGGCATTTTCTTTAATGGGCTGGGTAAAGCTGGGCCATCCGGTCCCCGAATTGAATTTTATTGTGGAATCGAACAAGGGGCTGTCACAACAAACACAATTGTACTTTCCTTCCTCGTAGGTGGAGCATAAGGCTCCGCTATGAGGGGCTTCCGTGCCTTTTTGTCTCGTTATCCTATATTGTTCAGGCGTTAATTGGGACCTCCATTCCCCTTCGGTCCTTTCCACTCTTTTATCCGGAGCCGGACTTCCTTTAACGCTGTAGTTTATTACGTCTTTCCATGTTATCATAATGTTGTCTTTCTGTTTTAAAATTATCCTTTATTTGGAATGATGCTATTTAGGTGCTTCGACATTAATTATCCACTTCTTTTTAGTCGGATCTAGAGGTTGAAACTTACAATTCGGGGATATTCCCATCGGGGTTTTTCGGTTATATTTGTCCCATGGCTAAAAATAGGAAAAATAGTATCGTTTATACGGTATTGCTGTTGCTTTGTGTGATAGTGTTCTGGTTTGTCGAGAACTTTTACACCCCGGCTACTTATTCGGAACCTGGGGATATGGTTGACAGGACCGAAGTCCCGATGTCCTTAAGGCCCAGTTCTACTACCGGGGAAATCGTGCAACATGCCCATTATATGCTATCTTATCACGAAGGATATGAACAGGCCGAATGGGTGGCCTATCAGCTGGATAGATCCCATTTGACCTATGACGATAGAAAAAGGCCCTATTTTATAGAAGACCCCAAGGTGGGTACCAAATCGGCCGATTGGAGAAATTATAGGGGCTCGGGCTATGACCGGGGGCATTTGTGCCCGGCAGGGGATCGGAGGTTTTCCGAGTATGCCTATAACGAAACTTTTTATACCAGTAATATCAGTCCGCAGGATAAGGATTTTAATGCGGGGATCTGGAACAGATTGGAACAACGGGTGCGCTCATGGGCAAAAAAGGAGGGACCCTTAACGATCGTAACGGCAGGGATATTGGAAAAAGGATTGCCCACCATCGGGGAGGAAGAGGTGGGCGTTCCCAAATACTTCTATAAAATCGTGGTCAAAGGAACTGGAGATCGGATGAAAATGATCGCTTTTTTATTCCCGCATCGGGAAGATGGGGGCAGTTTAAAGAAATTTGTAGTTCCTGTGGATCGCCTGGAAGAATTAACGGGAATCGATTTCTTCCAAGGCCTGCCAGAGGACTTGGAAACTGCCTTGGAAGCCGGCACCGGAACCGATTCCTGGAAATTTTAGGAAAGTTCGTTCAGCCTATTGGCATCCAGTTTAAGAAAGATGAACATAAGGGCGGTAAAAAATATCAGCCCGGAGCCCCCGTAGCTAAAAAAGGGCAGGGGGATACCTATGGTGGGCAAGATCCCGGTAACCATCCCGATATTTATAAAATAGTGGATAAATAGGATAGAGATCGCCCCATAACCGTACATACGGCTAAAGGGGTTTTTCTGGCGCTCGGCCAAATGGGCCAGACGCAATAGCAACATCGTATAAAGAAGGACCACGGTAGCGGTACCGATAAAGCCCCATTCCTCCCCAACGGTACTGAAAATATAATCGGTATGTTGTTCGGGGACAAAATTGCCCTTAGTACGCGTACCTTCCAAAAATCCTTTTCCAGAAAACCCGCCGGATTCTATGGCCTTTTCGGATTGATAGGTATTATACCCTATGGTACTTCTAATTTCATCCAGTTTTTTCGGGTCTTTTTCCAACCGGAGCCATAGGCCGAAGCGGTCTCGGTGGCGTTGTTCAAAGACGGACTCATACACGAAGTTAACGGAAAGGGAATATAGGGCAATGAGGATGTAGATAAGGGCGATGGGTATCACCGGCACCTTAAAGGAGGGCTTTTTTAGTAAAAAAAATAGGGCGGACAATAACCCGAGGCCTATTATTACCCAAACGGTCCCGAACATCAAGGTCAGGACAAAGATGAGGATCGCCAAGAGTCCCAGCCCCAAGTAGTACAGTGGCAATCCTTCCCTGAATATTACAAAGATAAGGGCAAAGAATACCAGGGCGCTCCCCGGGTCCGGTTGGGGAATGATCAGGAAGGCCGGTATAAGTATGATCAATAGAGCGATCATCTGATCTTTTGGGCGTTTTATATCGGTCTGTATATCGCTAAGGTATTTGGCGAGGGCCAGGGCAGTGGCCACTTTTGCGAACTCCGAGGGTTGTAGGTTAAATAATCCCAGGTCATACCATGAAGTTGCCCCTGCAATAGTTTTTCCGAATACAAAAAGGCCCAAAAGGAGGGCTAGGGAAATTAGATAAAAAAGACTGGAAAACCGTTCATAGAAATTGGCTTCGAGCCCAAGAATAATTACGATGGCCACAACACTGGTCCCAATAAAGAACAATTGTTTGCCGTACATGGCGGAAAAATTGAATATGGTAGGGTTGTCCGGTAAAAAAGTGCTTGAGTAAATATTTATCCATCCAATAAACACAAGGAGAAAATAGATCAGAACGCTAAACCAGTCCAATCG
>DATGQM010000012.1:0-5772 GCA_035304205.1 Arenibacter sp.
AATTATAATGTAACGATTATTAACCGGAACCAAAATTTGGCCAAGGAAAAGTTTAATGCCCGTTTTAGGAATGCCCCCTTAGAGACCGTATTGGATTATTTTAAAACGACCTACAAACTTGATTTTGAGGTTCGGGGAAATACAATAACCATCTATTAACCATCTATTAATACTAAAAACCATTATGCCTATGATATAAGGAGTAAACTTGCCAAGAAAAACTAGAATTATAGCGCAATACCCTATCGAATAAAAAAATCGGGAAATGTTCCAGCATTCCCCGATAATTATAGGTATGGCTATATAAATAACCACATTAAAAACACTACAAAAGTATGAAAAAACTTCTTAAGTTAAAAAGAAGATCTGATTCAGGAACCAAACTATCGTTTAAGATGAAATTGAGTACCCTAATCATGTTTGTCGCCTTTTTCTCGCTACAGGCGAATACCACCTATTCGCAGCGTACGATTACCATGGATCTAGAAAATGTAACCGTGAAGTCGGTATTGGACCAGATCGAGAATAGCACCGACTTTAGATTCGTATATAAGATCAAGGATGTTGATCTGGAGCGAAAAATAAATGTTAAAGTAAAAGATCAACCGGTGGCGACCGTTATCAACGGAATCTTTAAAAATTCCGGGACGGCCTACAATGTGATCGATCAACAAATATTCCTTGTCAGGAAAAAAATTCCCGTTCCTGTGGAAGAAAAGGATAGTTCGGAAGCGGACCTGCAACTTGAAGTAAGTGGTACCGTTTTGGATGAGACCGGTTTCCCCTTGCCCGGTGCCAGTATTGTGGAAAAGGGGACTACCAATGGTGCCCAATCCGATTTTGACGGTAATTTTACCATAAGTGTCGGGGACCCAAATTCGATCTTGGTGATTTCCTATATCGGTTTTGCCACCAAGGAAATACCTTTAAACGGACAGTCCACTCTTTCCGTTACCCTATCGGAAAGTGCTTCCGGCCTGGATGAAGTGGTGGTTACCGCCCTCGGTATCAGTCGGGAAAAGAAAGGACTGGGATATGCCATCCAGGAAATAAAGGGAGATGATATGAACGAGGCAAGGGAGACGAATTTTGTCAATTCCCTTTCCGGTAAAATTGCCGGGGTCAGTATAAACTCGTCAGGGGCTGTTGGGTCATCTTCCAGAATTGTCATTCGGGGAGGGAATTCGTTGAATTTCGGGAATAACCAACCTTTATATATTGTAGATGGGATCCCTACGGGAAATGATGGGACCAGTAACAATAACAGTGCGGATTATGGGAACAGTTCCGCGGAGATCAATCCGGCGGATATAGAATCCGTATCGGTGCTTAAGGGTGCGGCCGCTGCGGCCTTATATGGTTCCCGGGCCGCTAACGGTGTTATTTTGATTACTACAAAATCCGGGAAAAGGAATACGGGCCTTGGGGTCAGTGTTACTACGGGGACTACGATGGAAAGCCTGCTCCGTTTTCCCAAATTCCAAAATGAGTTTGGCCAAGGGCGCGACGGTAACTATGAGGGATCTAATTTTGGTGCCAGTTTCTCCATTTATCCCGACGGTATCCGCGATAGTTATGATGAGAGCTGGGGCCCAAGGTTGAACGTGGGTACCCTGGAAAGGCAATTTCATTCCCCTACCTTGGGAGGAATGCGGGGCGGTGATGTGTCCAACCCGAACAGGGGCGAGATCATACCCACCCCATGGATCGCCTATCCGGATAATATGCGCGACTTCTTCAACACCGGGAGTACCTTTTTTAATAATGTATCCATTTCGGGAGGTAATGATAAAGGGACCTTCAGGCTGTCCTATACCAATTTGGATCAAAAGGGCATCATTCCCAATAACGATTTAAAGCGAAATACCTTGGCCCTAAAGACCGGGTATAACCTGACCGATAAATTTAGCGTGGATGTTGCCATAAATTATACCAATACGACCAGTACGAACCGGCCCGAGACCGGGTACGACCGTTCCTCGGTAATGTATATGTTCAACTGGTCCGTGCGTAATATGGATATCAATTCCCTTCGTGACTACTGGCAGAGGGGCTTTGAGGGAGTACGCCAATTTCAATATAATTATGGTGAAAACCATAATAACCCGTTTTTCTATCAATATGAAAATACCAAAGGTCAGGACAAGAACCGTATTTTTGGTAATATAACCCTTAACTACGATTTTACGGACAATCTATCCTTGATGTTAAGGGCTGGAACCGATTTTTTCAATGATTTCCGTCCCCAAAAATGGGCCGTAAGTACGGTGGGCGTCGAGGACGGAAGATATCAGGAGGTATCCATATATAATGAGGAAAATAATTATGATTTTTTATTGACCTATAAAAACACGATCGGAGACGATTTTAACTATAGTGTTTCGGGGGGCGGTAATCAAGCAAGGTCCAAAGGAAGACAAGATCAATTATCCGCGCTTCAACTAGCGGAACCGGACCTTTATAGTTTATCAAATACATCAATGATTACTGCTAGTCCCTATAAATATGAGAAGCACTTAAATAGCTTGTACGCTTTTGCATACTTGGATTATCAGGGTACCTATTATTTGGATATTACGGCTAGGAACGATTGGACCAGTACGCTTCCTTCCCATAGCAACTCCTATTTTTATCCTTCTCTCTCCTTTAGTGCGCTATTGAACAATACATTTAATATGCCCGATTGGGTAAGCTTGGCCAAATTAAGGTTGGGCGCTGCCCAAGTAGGTAATGATACAGGGGTATATGCTTTATTGGATACCTATCAGTTTAGGCAGCCTTGGGATGGTAATTTAGCCAAGGGTAGCGGTAATTCACTCTCTAATTTCAACTTGGAACCGGAAAGAATTACCACTTATGAAGTAGGTGCCGATCTTCGGTTCTTCCAAAATCGCCTCGGTTTGGATCTCACTTATTATGACACCCGGACTAAAAATCAAATCATAGGTATTCCTTTACCGGCCTCAACAAGTTATTCCTCTAGGCTTATAAATGCTGGAGAGATCCAGAATAGGGGTATTGAAATTATGTTGAATGCGACCCCGATCAAGAGTGATGATGGTTTTCAATGGGATGTCGCCCTTAACTGGTCCAAAAACGAAAGTAAGGTCAGGGAGCTTGCACATGGTATTACCTCTATTACACAGTCGGCACCGGGAGAAAATGCTTCTATTCAGGCCCGGATAGGGGAAAGAATGGGGGCTATCTGGGGACCTGGGTACCAAAGGGTAGAAAGTGGCCCAATGGCGGGAGAAATAATTATTGGGGTAAATGGAATGGCACAAATAACCAGCGAGGACATTTATCTAGGTAATTTCAATTCCGATTGGATGGGGAGTATCAACAATATTTTTACCTATAAAAACATAAGCCTGTCCGGACTCATCGATGTCAAATGGGGCGGTGAATTCGTTTCCAGGTTCTATAACAAGGGCGTTGGGGCCGGACAATTGATCGAAAGTTTAGAAGGTCGTGCCGCAAGGCCTTTGGGACAAGAATATAAGGACCCATACTATATCCCAGGTGCGGCACTTGTGGACGGTGTTTATGTCCAGAATTCAACGAGTACCGATGAAACCTTTAGCGAAGGGGTTTATGGGACCGACGTACGGAATTTTTTTAAGGGACGGATGGATCACATCAGTGAGGCCCAGTTGATGGATGCCACTTATATAAAATTGCGAGAACTTAAATTGGGATATTCATTTCCAAACGATGCCTTCAACGGTATTTTTAAGGATGTGCACTTGTCCTTAGTAGGAAGAAACCTATTTCTGTGGACCCCTAAGAGCAACATCCATTTTGATCCCGAGGTCGCGGTAGCGACCGGAGGAGGTGGTATAATTCCCGGGTTTGAGAACATGAGCCTTCCTTCCACGAAAAGTATAGGTGTTAATCTAAGCCTGAAATTTTAACCATTATATAAAGATGATTATGCAAAATATATTTTCAAAACTGATATTTGGTTTATGTACAATGTTCTTGGTCGTATCCTGTACGAAGGATTTTGTCGAAATCAATACGAATCCGAATGCTACCACCATTCTGTCCGATCCGGGCCTATTGTTGCCGAATATTATTCGGACAACCGCTAATCGGAACTGGGATAATTCATTTGATAGGTTTGCCGTAGTCGCCGATCAAGTAGCCAACCAATTTGCAAGTACTTATGGAAATTGGACGCGGAGTGATGCAGACGCTGCTTTTTGGAGTAATTATGACCAAATAAAAGAACTGGATAAATTGATCCTTGCCGCGGAAGAAAAGGGCCAAAATAATTATAAGGGCATTGCCCTGATTCTTCGTGCCTGGATCTTTCAGGGAATAACCGATAATTTCGGACCTATTCCATATAGTGAGGGTGGTAAGGCCGGGAGCGATATCAATTTCCCCAAATACGATCCCCAGGAAGCCGTTTATCAAGGCATATTGGCAGAACTTGAAATGGCCAATGAACTATTGGGTACCTCCGATGAATTGATCAATGGCGACATCCTTTACAACGGGGATCTAATCGGATGGAAAAAATTTGCGAACGGACTCCGTCTACGGATTTTAATGAGACAATCGGGGAGAGTGGATCCCAGTGCCGAAATGCAAAAAATAGTGGGTAGCCCCGCGGCCTTCCCTTTGTTTACCTCCCATCAAGATCAAGCTGCTTTACAGTACCTGACCGAGTTTGGCAATGAGCATCCCTCTTTTCGCGGCAATGTAAGCGATTGGGCATCCTCTACCAGGTTGTCCTATAACATGGAGACGATCTTAAAGGATCGGAACGATCCGCGATTGGCCGTTTTTGCAATGCCCACCCCGGCCTCGGCCGGTACGGGCACGCCAGAATATGGGGGTGTCCCTAATGGTATACAGTCTATTGAACAATGGAACGGGGGGCCTCCCAACCATTCGGCCATAGGTCTTTTATGGGCCCCCACCCAATTTGCACCGGAGTTGGCTTCTCCAATTGCGGCACAAAGTATTTTGATGTCCTATTCGGAAGTACAGTTTATCCTGGCGGAGGCCAGGGAACGGGGTTTTATAACAACGGGGAGTGCCGAAACGTATTATCTAAATGGGGTCAGGAGCCAATTCGAATATTATGCTTCCCGGATTCCGGAAAATTTTGTCTTGCCTACTGCTGCCCAGGTCATTCCACCTGCGACCTATTATACGCAAGCTAATGTTGCATTTACAGGAACACAAGAGGAAAAGTTGGGGAAAATATATGTTCAGAAATGGCTTTCCCTGTTCCTAAATGGGAGCGAGGCATGGTCGCACTGGAGAAGGACAGGAGTACCTGAAATTCTTCCTGGACCCAATAATGAGGGGTATATCCCGGTAAGATATGTTTACCCGGCCGACGAACAACGTTTGAACGAGGAGAACTATAACGCTGCGCTAGGATTGCTGGGAGGCGCCGATAACCTTACTACCAAAGTTTGGTGGGATGTTGACTAGACCACAAAATTTAAAATACAACCAATAAAAATATAAAAGATGAGAAAAATAAAATTTCAATCGAAATATCCCCCCTTCGCCGCATTGTTTTTAATGCTCTTTGCCCTAATATCATCCTGTGATGAAAATAATCTTAAAGATGACCTGGATATCACCAATCCATACGTAATAAGCTATAATCCGGTTTCGGGTGTGGACGGCGTTGCCCTTGGTAGTAGCCTCGTCATCACTTTCGATGATATAGTATACAAGGGCCAGGGAAACATAAGGATTACCACGGATCTGGAGCAAGGTAATCAGATAATAGATGTTAACGAT
>DATGQM010000013.1:0-2667 GCA_035304205.1 Arenibacter sp.
CTTTTGTTTTCCCCTTGATCGTACCACTTATCGGTGGTCCATCCAAGCCCCATTACATAATATATTTTTGGGCGTAATAAATGTTGGTGCAATGTTTCCATGATTTTTTGTGTTTTTTATTGATGTACAAATAGAAGACGATAATCTATTATTTTTGTTACAGTACTATGCAATAAAAGGTACTGTTTTGTGAAAACCTTAACAATTATGATGGTGGGAGGAGGCCGTTAAACGGACTTAAGGAACAAGATGAGTAAGGGATTCTACATCACCCGGAACTAAATCATCCAAATGTATACTCCCGATCCGTACCCTTATGAGTCTTAAAGTAGGATATCCGACAGCAGCGGTCATTTTACGGACCTGACGGAACTTGCCTTCCGTTAGCGTAATACTGATCCATGAACTGGGTCTATGTCGGCCTATACGCAATTTTGTATCCGGTGCAACTAGGGTGGGGGCCACCTCCAATTTCTGGACCGATGCAGATTTCGTCAGGTATTTTTTACCATGAAACCCAATTTCGACCCCGTTTTCCATTCGTTTTATGGCATCATTGGTGATTTCCCCGTCCAGCTGGGCATAATATTCCTTTTCCAGGCCAGAACGATTGATCAGATCACTAAGTTTACCATCGGTGGTCAATAGTAAAAGCCCCTCTGATTTTTCATCCAATCGGCCAACGGGCATTATACCGGGTGGAAAATTGTGCAACTCGCCCAAAAAATGTTTGTTCCTGGCTTCCTTGGTATCGTTGGAGACCATTTGGCTCAACATCCCAAAGGGTTTATGGATTTTATAATGTAGGTGGGAATCCAACAACATCGGAAATAGATTCTTTAGAGGATCGGGATTAATCATTTAACCTGTAAATTTACGTAAAATCAGAAATAAGGATCATTCATTCATTACATGGCATTTTCCGTATCTTTATCAACGATCATTAAATTTATTATAAATGAAAAGAGTTTATGCCATGTTGATATTAACGGTCCTGTTCAGTGCCTGTAACGATTCCAATACCAAAAAAGGTTCCATAACCGGGGATGTTACAAACAATCCCTTGCTAGTAGAAAGTACCTTGCCCTATAATGCGCCGGACTTTACCACTATACGGCATAGCCATTTTAAACCGGCCCTTCTACAGGGTATCGAGGAACAAAGAGCGGCCTTGGAAAACATCGCCAATGCCCCGGAAGCACCTACCTTTAACAACACGGTATTGGCATTGGAGAAAAGCGGGGACCTTTTGGAGCGGGTCCAGAATGTTTTTTATGCCCTTACCGGGGCACATACCAACGATACCCTACAAGCCGTACAGGAGGAGATGGCCCCAAAGTTTTCCGAACTGAGGGATGCCATTTATCTTAACGATAAATTGTTCCAGCGCATAAAATCGCTATACGAGACCCGGGAAAGTTTAGATCTGGATGCCGAAGCCCTAAAATTATTGGAAACTTATTTTGAGGATTTTGAAATTGCAGGGGCCAATCTTTCGGAAGGGAAGAAGGAAACCTTAAAATCCTATAATTCCCGTTTGGCCACCCTGACGACCGCTTTTAATAAGACCCTATTGGAAGCCAATAATGCCGGGGCAGTAGTGTTTACTAAAAAATCAGATCTGGCCGGATTGTCGGACAATCAATTGAAGTCCTTGGAAGCCAGCGATGGCAATGGTTGGAAGGTTCCTTTACAGAATACTACCCAACAACCTTTGCTACAAAGCCTCGAAAATAGGGAGACCCGGGAGAAAATATTTAAGGCCGCCTGGTCCCGGGCCGATGGGTCCGCACACGATACCAAGGCCATAATCACCGAGATCGCAGAACTCAGGGCGAAAAAGGCGGCCCTGTTGGGGTTCGACAATTATGCGGGATGGAGCCTTCAACGGACAATGGCCAAGAAGGTAGAAAATGTATCGCAACTGTTCAATGGCCTGATTCCTTCCGCAACGGCCAAAGCCCAGGTAGAGGCTGACGAAATCCAACAAATGATCACGACCAAAGGGGGTGATTTTACCTTGGCCCCCTGGGATTGGAACTATTATGCGGAGATGGTCCGGAAAGCCAAATACGATCTGGACGAGAATCAGATAAAACCTTATTTTGAGCTAAGGACAGTTCTGGAAAAAGGGGTGTTCTTTGCTGCGGAAAAATTGTACGGCCTTACTTTTAAGGAGCGGACGGATATTCCGACCTACCATGATGATGTGTTGGTCTATGAACTTTTTGAGGAAAATGGCGACGCACTGGGATTGTTTTATGGCGATTTTTTTTCCCGCCCGAGCAAAAGGGGAGGGGCATGGATGAGCAATTTTGTGACCCAATCCAAACTGTACAACAAAAAACCGGTAATCTACAATGTATGCAATTACCCGAAACCCGCAGAGGGCGAACCTGCCTTATTGACGTATGATGAAGTAGATACCATGTTCCATGAATTTGGCCATGCCCTCCACGGTTTTTTTGCGGACCAACAGTATCCCTCCCTTTCGGGGACCTCGGTAGCGAGGGACTTTGTGGAATTTCCTTCCCAATTTAATGAAAACTGGGCCCTGTACCCGGAGATTCTAAAAAACTATGCGATCCATTACCAGACCGGGGTGCAAATTCCGCAGGAATTGATCGATAAGATCAAAAAATCGGGGACCTTCAACCAAGGATATAG
>DATGQM010000014.1:0-5884 GCA_035304205.1 Arenibacter sp.
AAGGTTTTTTATGTCCTGGGGAGTAAACTTTCTATTGCCCTTTGCATTTTTTTTTGGTTTTAGGACATCAAATTCCTTCTCCCAAAATCGGATCAGGGAGGCGTTTACCTTAAAGGCTTCGGCTACTTCCCCTATGCCATAATATCTTTTATCCGGGAGGTCTATGTGCATTAATCCAGGGATTGGTTTTCTTGTGTGGCAAATTTCAACATTTCCTCAAACTCTTCTGCGGATAGACTACCATAGTAGAAGTTAATGGGGTTGATCCTTTGGTCGTCCTTCCACACTTCATAATGTAAATGCGGGGCCTCGGACCTACCGGTGCTACCTACGAAGCCTATAAGGTCGCCTCTTTGCACCTTTTGGCCCACTTTTACGTTGTATTGGCTTAGGTGGCCGTACAGGCTTACGTACCCATAGGAGTGGTCTATCCGGATATGTTTCCCATAGCCGGAAGAATTATTGTCGGCCCTAATGATCTTTCCATCCCCGGAAGCATAGATCGGGGTGCCTTTTGGGGAAGTGAAATCCATGCCCCAGTGCATCTTTCTAGCTTTGGTGAAGGGATCGGAACGCCATCCGTAACCGGAGGCCATTCTGGTCAGGTCCTTATTCTTTATGGGCTGTATCGCAGGAATGGCGGCTAACAATTTTTCTTTTTCCTCTGCTAATTTGGTGATCTCATCCAGGGATCTGGACTGGATCACCATTTGTTTTTGAATAATGTCCAGCCGTTTGGTGGTGGCAACGATCATATCGGAATTATTGTATCCTTCGAGCGACTTGTACCGGTTTACCCCGCCAAAACCTGCCTTTCGTTGTTCCTCGGGAATGGGATTGGCCTCAAAATATAGCCTATAGATATTGTTGTCCCTATCCTCAATATTGGTCAGGACCTGTTCTATCTGCCCCATTTTTCTGTTTAAAAGCTCAAACTGTAGCTCGTAGTTCTTTACTTCACGCTGGAGGGAGAGCTCGTGGGGGGTATTGATCAAATTCGTGTTCAATAAAAAGACCAGCCCCAAAAAACCAAAAAGTAGGGAACCCAAAACAAAGAAAGCGATATTTCTATACCTTCTGGATTTTTTGTGTTCTATCTTTCGATAAGATAGGGTATCGGGATCGTAATAATATTTTACCTTCGACATGAATGTAATTTATTCTATTTTTGTACAGGTATTTAGAGAACAGACAAATTTAACAAATGTTTTTTAGCAACTGTTAAATTTATAAAAAGCTTACCAATTTTAGATGAAATCCCAAGAAATTAGAGCCAAGTTTTTAGATTTTTTTAAGGAAAGGACCCATAAGATCGTTCCTTCGGCACCAATGGTCATTAAGGACGATCCCACCCTAATGTTCACTAATGCGGGGATGAACCAATTTAAGGAGTTTTTCCTTGGGAACTCCGTTCCTAAATTCGTACGGGTGGCCGATACCCAAAAGTGTCTTCGGGTAAGCGGGAAGCATAACGATCTGGAGGAAGTAGGAAAAGATACCTATCACCATACCATGTTCGAAATGTTGGGGAACTGGAGTTTTGGGGATCCTGCCCGTCCGGCAGGCGGGTATTTTAAGAAGGAGGCGATCGCCTGGGCGTGGGAGTTTTTAACGGAAGTCTGCCAAATTGATAGGGATAGCCTATATGTTACCGTTTTTGAAGGTAGCAAGGATGCGGACAACCTGGAACAGGATACCGAGGCATTGGATCTTTGGCGGGCCATTATTGCCGAGGATAGGATATTGTTCGGGAATAAAAAGGATAATTTTTGGGAAATGGGCGATCAGGGGCCATGTGGCCCTTGTACCGAGATACACGTAGATATTCGTTCCGCGGAAGAGAAAGCGGCCGTTCCCGGTGCGAGCTTGGTAAATATGGATCATCCGCAAGTAGTGGAGATATGGAACCTGGTATTTATGCAGTACAATAGAAGGGCCAATGGGGAACTGGAGCCCCTTCCTGCGAAACATGTGGATACCGGAATGGGGTTTGAGCGACTCTGTATGGTGATGCAAAACGTAAAATCAAATTATGATACCGACGTTTTTATACCCCTGATCAGGGAAATAGAGACCATCACCAATTTCGACTACGGAAAGGACGAAGAGAGTGATATCGCCATTAGGGTAATAGCGGACCATATACGGGCGGTCGCCTTTTCCATTGCGGACGGACAGTTGCCCAGCAACACTGGTGCCGGTTATGTGATCCGCAGGATATTGAGAAGGGCCATTAGGTACGGATTTACATTTTTAAACACTAAGGAGCCCTTTATGTACCGCTTGGCAAAAGTGCTTTCCGATACCATGGGAACGGCATTCCCCGAGCTTAGGGAACAATTGCAATTAATTGAGAATGTGGTCAAGGAAGAGGAATATTCCTTTTTAAAGACATTGGATCAAGGTCTGGTATTGTTGGATACCATTATCGTGGCCAATAAAGGGAAAGTCGTAGATGGAAGAAAGGCCTTTGAACTATATGACACCTTTGGTTTTCCCATAGACTTAACGGCCCTTATCTTGGGTGAACGGGGCTATGAACTGGATGAAAATGGGTTCCATATGGCCATGCAGGAGCAAAAAGATCGCTCTAGATCTGCTTCCGAGGTTTCCAAGGAAGATTGGGTCGTCCTATCCGATGACCGGGAACAGGAGTTTGTTGGGTATGATGTTCTGGAGGCTTCCGTACACTTGGTAAAATACCGTAAGGTAACTTCCAAAAAGGAAGGGGAGCACTATCAAATGGTATTCAATTTAACGCCCTTTTACCCGGAGGGCGGTGGACAGGTGGGCGACAAAGGTTATTTGGAAGCCGCCAACGGGGATGTCTATTATATCATGGACACCAAAAGGGAAAACAATGAAATTGTTCATTTTACCAAGGAATTGCCCGCTGAGGTAGGTGAGGGATTTAAAGCCGTGGTAGATAGGAAGCAGCGACATAGAACGGCCTGTAACCATACGGCTACCCATCTGCTGCACCAGGCCCTGCGTGAAATTTTAGGCATGCACGTGGAGCAAAAGGGCTCTGCGGTACACTCCAAATATTTGCGATTCGATTTTTCCCATTTCGCCAAACTTACTCCGGATGAACTTCAGCAGGTAGAAAGCTTTGTAAACGCGCGGATCTATGGAAGTCTGCCCTTGGAGGAACAGCGCGGCATACCTTTGGAGAAGGCGGTAGAGCAAGGGGCAATGGCCCTGTTCGGGGAAAAATATGGGGATACCGTGCGGACGATCCGTTTTGGGCAGTCCGTAGAACTATGTGGGGGCACCCATGTGCGGAATACCTCCGATATCTGGCACTTTAAGATCAGGTCCGAAGGGGCCGTGGCGGCAGGCATCCGGAGGATAGAGGCCATCACTTCCGATGCGGTAAAGGATTTCTATTCCGAGAACAACAGAATATTGTTCCAGATAAAGGACTTATTGCACCATGCATCCGACCCCGCAAAGGCAGTAGAGGCCCTCTTGGAGGAAAATTCACATTTGAAGAAACAGATAGAGGGGTTGATAAAGGATAAGGCCAAGAATCTAAAAGGGGATCTATTACGGGAACTTACGGAAATAGGGGGAGTGCAGTTCTTGGCAAGGAAAATCGACCTAGATGCGGGGGGAACCAAGGATCTCTGCTTTGAAATGGGAGGCGATAGGGACGACCTGTTCCTATTGTTCGCTACCGAACAGGACGGCAAGGCATTATTGTCCTGCTATATATCCAAGGGAGTAGTGGCCCAAAAAAATATAAATGCCGGAACCATTGTCAGGGAATTGGGGAAATGTATTCAAGGAGGTGGGGGCGGACAGCCTTTCTTCGCCACTGCCGGGGGCAAAAACCCTGCCGGCATTGCGGAAGCCCTGGAAAAGGCGAAGGAATATCTCTTATAGCCCCCCGCGGAGGTAAACCTGCAAGGTCTACGGATATCGGACCTGCAAGATTTTCAAAACCTTGCAGGTCTCAGATCTAAAAAAGAAAAAAATGCAGCTCCAAACGAAAATTCCATTGGCCAAGGCCGAGCATCAGATCGATTATGATAGTCGCTCGCTGCTGTTAGGTTCTTGTTTTGCGGAGAATATGGGCAGTAAATTGGCCTATTTCAAATTTCGGGGCATCCAAAATCCGTTCGGTATCCTATTTCATCCGTTGGCCATAGAAAACCTGGTGTCAAGGACGGTACATCGGCAGGCCTATTCGGCGGATGAGGTATTTTTTTTGAACGAACGGTGGCAATGTTTTGATGCGCATTCCGATCTATCGGCTACTTCCAGGGAAGAATTGCTTCAAAATTTAAATGTAGGCCTGGAAACCGCCCTGGCGCAAATTAGGGAAACCACTCATATGGTCATTACCTTGGGTACCGCGTGGGCCTATCGGAATATAAAATCCGACCGGTTTGTAGCCAATTGCCATAAGGTGCCACAAAAGGAATTTTCCAAGGAATTAATATCCGTAGCATCGGTTGTAGACAGCTTAAGGAACACAATGGATCTTGTTGGGTCCGTAAACCAAGATGTCAAGTTTATATTTACCGTATCCCCTGTAAGGCATCTTAAGGATGGCTTTGTGGAAAACCAGCGCAGCAAGGCCCATCTCCTCACCGCTGTTCATGCCCTGCTGGGCGTTGGGAGTTTTTATTTCCCGGCTTATGAAATAATGATGGACGAATTGCGCGATTATCGTTTTTATGATACGGATATGGTGCATCCCAATTCATTGGCCATAGACTATATATGGGAGAAATTTAAGTATGTTTGGATTTCGGGAGCGGCATACCCGGTCATGGAAAAAGTGGCGGAGGTCCAGAAGGGACTTTTGCACCGACCTTTCGCCCCGGAATCCGATAAGCACCGACAATTTTTGGCCAAACAACAACAAAGAATCGGGGAGCTTCGGGAGGAGTATCCCTTTATAAAATTTTAAGGGATGAAGAATATATTGATAGGGGCTATGCTCGCTTTGGCGGCGGTCTTGATTTTCCGATCCTGTACGGAAGAGAAAAGGAAGAATTCCATTCTGGAGGAAAATTCCATGCTGATACAGGAACAGATAAGCAATGTTTCCAAATTGATCGTTACGGAAGGGCATTTTGCGGAGGTATATAATTACAAGGATTCCCAACAATTGTTCGGGCCGCTGATCACCGCAAATAAGAAAGCCTTAGTGGTGGTAAATGCAGACGTGACGGTTGCCTATGATTTAAGTTTGATAAAATTCGAATTGGTAGAGGCTACCAAGACCCTTCGTATTTTAAGTATTCCGGAGCCCGAGATCAAGATAAGTCCCGATTTTGAATATTATGATGTAAGCTCGGATTATTTAAACATGTTCAAGGCGGAGGATTACAATAAGATCAAAAAAAATATAAATGCATCCCTGCAGAAAAAAATAGATGCCTCAAGTCTACGGTCCAATGCCAAAAACCGACTAATAAGTGAATTATCCAAATTTTATGTGCTTACCAATACCTTGGGCTGGACGCTGGTCTATGGCGATAAACGGATCGAAAGTGCAGGGGATCTAATGCAATTGGAGGGGTCAATTTTAAATTAAACTTTTAAGGGCATCTTGTTATTTCGACAGAGCGGGAACGAGCGTCGAGAAATCTTATAATAATGGGATTCCCCTTCGCACCTTATTCGGAATGACAAATTATTCTTAGAAAAGATTTTTTTTAAACTATGGATTCAAATCGATAGTGGTTTACTTTGATGAAGTATTCATCACGAAATCATTGGCCCATTTAAGGTATTGTTCCCAATCATAATCGGTAACATCATGTTTTCCGGTGCGGATATGATAGGCTACGGTATTATGGACGGGCCTATTATTTTGGGGCATTACCTGGGATGGGATCCCGGTCTTTCCAAAGAGATCGTATACCGG
>DATGQM010000015.1:0-6775 GCA_035304205.1 Arenibacter sp.
TTATCCCCTTGCCCACGGGGACTATTCTGGGAATATCCAAATATTTGGATTCGTTTATCCAGAGTCGGTACCGCTGTTTGTTCACGGCGATGGAAACATGGGTTTGTCGGGATATTTGTTCCCGGATATCGCTATTGACCGCACTGTTTATTTCCCCCCTCCCGTCAACACGGTTATCGACCCTGATGCTTCCTCCATAATGCGGATTTATTGGGATTTGCACCTGAACTTGGTTGCCGCTGTAGACAAAAGTATTTTCGTCCCCTACCGTGATGGCCAAGTTTGCCGTTGTGCTCGATTTGGAATCCAGACCGATTCCTAAAAAATCGAATTCAATGGTATATTCTTCGGGCAGCTTGGGTACATCGGGGATATAGCTTACGTTATGACCGGGCTTTATCTCGAACCATTTATCCGGAGAATCGTTCATGGTAACCACTTCCCCGGTACCATTGGTATTCCATTTGGAAGGGAAATCCCCCACGAAGTCATTGGAGAAATCATCGAAGAACAACAACTTGTCGCCAGGGACAAAATCAAACTTGCTGTAAACGGTAATGGATTTCCGTGCATCTTCCCCGCTAATGCTTCCTTCGGGGTTTGGCGTGGTATTAGGTCCGCTGCTCGTTTCCTTGGGCGTGTCGTCAGGGGAGGGGGTCTTTTCTTTCTGCTTTTTTGTTTCTTTTTTTTCCGGTTCCAGAACACCATCCAGGGCCTCATCGGTTTTTTTTGCCGATTCCCTTTCTACCCGATTCTCGATCGTGCGCTCCGCTGCTTTTTCCGCTTTTTCGCCAAGTTTTTTCAGAAATTGTCCACTTGCACCTTGGGTAAAGGAAAATAGGAATAAACAGCACAACATTGTTTTTGGGAGGATCTTACTAAGTTTCATAAAGTGTATTTTTCTATTATATAAGCAGTTAAAAATAGGAAAAGGGTCGGAATATTGCCGTTTAGTTGTATATATTGTACGTTTAACTGTGTTATCTGCACATTTAACCGATAACTTCCCCCCACCACGACCGAGGGAACGGCAATTTAATTTTAATTGATCTTATATACGATTATCGAATTATCCTGGTCCTTGGTCACCAGTTCCAATTTATGGTCATTATCCATATCGCTTAAATCGATAAGGGATTGTCCAGGGACGGGAAAATTGGAAATGGGCTCGGCCTGACTGTCGAAAAGATAAATCTTTTGATTTTGGATATCGGTGACGCTTACATAGATTTTGTCGTTGAGATAGAATATACGCGGTTTGGAATATACGCCCAATTCCAACTCCACTTTTTTGCTCCTGATGGTCAGTTCGTTGTCGTTCATTATGGCCAGGGTATTGCTAGTGGCATCCATTCCGTGGTCGGGGAGCAAGTTTAGATTGGCGGTGGTCAATTTTCCTTTCTCGTCTATCTGATAGAGTCGCCCTTTGGTATCCGTTATCGTAAATTTGTTTTTGTGGAGCAAGATTTCGTTGTCGGAAAAGGATATGTTTTCCTTAACCGGGATCCTCACTTCCCCGGTCCTGGACAGTATTCTTAATTGGCCGCCTTCCTGTTTGAAGAGTACATAATCCTTTTTCCCTATCCTAAAATGTTTTGGGATGCCAATAATGGGCTGTTCGGCCTGGGTATATTTAAAGCCTTTTACGATCTCCCCGAGCCTGTTGTACATAAATAGCTTTGTACCTTGTGTCACCACAAATCGGTAATCTTTTTTTCTTTCATAGTCGAATACGGCCAGCGGATTTAGATTTCCACCTTCAAAAGAAATGGTAAAGGGGGAGACTTCCTTTCCGTTCCTGTCCAAGACCAAGAACTGATTATTGGTGGTAAAGGCAAGCTGTAGTCGCCCGTTCCTATAAATATCTACCTGCTCTATACGGCCTTGAACCTTGCCCTCCAACTGTTTTTCCCATAGGATCTTTCCATCTGTGGAAATAAGGTAAAGTATATTGTCCTGATCTTGAAGTACAATTTCATCCTTGTTATTAAGGTGGTTTTTTACGAATTGCGGTACAGTGGCAATATCCGTGTCCAATTGCAGGGTAAAAAATGGGGTGGTTTCGTTCCGGGAGGTTTCATGTGCAATTTTTTGGAACAATATATTGGTATGGTGAAAATGCTCCTCGGCTACCAATTGTGCCGCAAAGGTGTATTCCGCCCATTCCTTGGTATTGGTTTCCTGGCTGATTTCTTTTTCGAAATAACGGCTAAAAAAATGTTCCATACCATCCGAATCGGAGACAAAAAGAATGGAAGACTCGTCCGCCAATTGTTCCTTGGCAGTCTTAAAAGTGGATGTTTTTTCGAAGGTGGTGCTATTTTTATAATTGGTGATAAAGGTTTTTAGGATTGCTGTTGATGTGCCAAAAACAAAGACATTTTCCAGAACGGTATAGTAATTGGCCGAATAACCGGATATCAGGGGGTCAAAATAATGGTTCAGGAAATCGGTCTTGGAAAGGGCTACAATTTCATGGCCCTGGAATTCTTCCGATGATTTTTTTGTTCCGTCCAAAAAATTCAGGATATCTTCCGATCCATTTGTATGGAGTATGATGGCTTTCTCTTGCCCAAGATAAATGGATCCCACCTCTTCCACCGCATTAAAGGTAGTATCCATTGGTCCGGGGCGACCTAGATATTTTGCCTGATTGATGGCGAAGGCCCTATAATCATCGAAGGTAAAGGAAAGTATGGCATCCGCGTTTTCCGGTGCCAGATCGGGAGTCCTGTTGATGAGGGCATGGGTGTTCTTAAAAAGATCTATAAACTTGGGTACGGAATCATAGACCGTACTGATCCCATTTAGCCTTAGGTGATCCTTATTGGTGTCCAGGTCCAGGGAGATCCAGTCGGCAAATTTGGATATATCCACTTGGTGGCCATCCGCCAAAACGGAATCGAGGATAGATTTTCCCTTACCGGTATTTATAAAAATATTGGCACTCTTTTGATTGTTGGCAATTTGGTAAAGCTTGTTCAGGGAAGGGTCTACGGACGACCGTTTTTTGTTGTGCATGAAATCTTCGACCAATATTTGTGCGGAGCTAACAACTATTTTGTCCTTGAAAACGGCCGTAAAAAAAGTATCCCCGTTCAGGGTATACTTGTCAAAACCTTTTTCCATATTTGATATTTTTTCCACTTTTTTCTCGGCCACCTCTTCCGTTTGAATTAGATCGTCCCCGTTTTCCGCAATAAATAATATTTCAAAATTGTCTTTTTCCATTTCAACAAAGGCCAGGATACTTTGGGCATCGGTATTGAAGTATTGTAGCGCACTTATTTTATCCTGTACGGAGGTGTAGATCTTGCTGGAGGAAAAGGATCCTAAAAGATGGCTATTCTCCAATTCGTTAGAGAAGGCCAACTTGTCGTTGATCTTTATGATCACCGCACTGTTTTGGGGAACATAATATAGTGATGGGAGGGAAGGGGCGTTGTTTTTTGCACATCCTACGAGGAGTAAAAGGAAAATAATTGGGAATTTAAATTTCATGGGTACGACTTTGCACAAATTTAGGATTTTTAAATTGCTAGTTTTAACGGGGCCGGTAATTGCCTAAAACTTTTTCGATGGTATTTTGTCAGCCCATATTTCCGGATCGCCTCCCGATGCCCTGCCGTGGGATACCCTTTATTTCTTTTCCAGTTGTACATGGGGTATTCCAAATGGATTTGCTCCATATAAGCATCCCGGTAAGTTTTGGCGAGGATCGAGGCCGCTGCAATGCTGAGGTATTTGCCATCGCCCTTAATAATACAGCAGTGGGGGATATTTTGATAGGGATTAAATCTGTTGCCATCCACAATAATAGATTCCGGGGCGATGGTTAATTGGTCAAGGGCCCGGTGCATGGCCAGGAAGGAGGCGTTCAAAATGTTTATCCTGTCAATTTCCTCGGGAAAAACTTGGGCAATTCCAAACGTCGTGGCACTGCTTTCTATTATGGGTCTCAGGAAATTGCGTTTAATGGCCGTCAGAACCTTTGAATCGTTAAGGTTGTCATTTACAAAATCCTCTGGCAAAATAACTGCTGCGGCCGTTACCGGACCCGCCAAACAGCCCCGTCCGGCCTCGTCGGTGCCAGCTTCCTGCCAGTTTGTGTAAAAAGGATGTAACATATTTATATAGGATCTATGGTGTTTTTTAAACTACTCCCCAACCCCCGGAAGTTTAAATTACAGTACTATTTCTTACGGGTTTTATGACGAAGATAATTACTATGGTATTATCCTCATAAATTATTATAAAAAATGCAAGGATGTAGGTAATGCCGAAACTTTTGCATTTCATTAAGGACAAAAAATTTAACTTTGTCGGCGTAAGACTGTAAAATGAAATATCTATTAATGCTTGCCGTAGTATTTTTTGGTCAGGTCCTAAGCGCCCAGGAAGATTCGATCCCTGCTCCAAAGGAAATGGAATCGCCTATGCCGAACGGGAAGATCAGGAGGGTCTCCACTAAGAAGGACGTGCCAAAACAGGTTCAGGCAATAACCATCAAGGATTATAAGATCATCGATTATCAAAGGGACACCACTTTTTTGGACACCACCATCTCTATCCAAAAAGAGTATATATATAATTTTTTAAGGAGGGACGACTTCGAACTGATGCCCTTTGCCAACGTTGGGCAACCCTATAACAGATTGGGCGCCGATTTGGAGGTAAAGGATTTATATCCAAATATGGGGGCGAGGGCGAAGCATTATAATTATATGGAAGTAGAAGAGGTGAAGTATTATAATGTGGCGACGCCCATGAGCGACCTCATGTTCAAGACCACCTTTGAGCAAGGGCAATTGTTGGATGCCCTCCTAACGTTCAACACTTCCAAAAGGTTGAACTTCTCTTTGGGATATAAGGGATTTAGGTCGTTGGGGAAATATCAGTTCAGTCAGGCAGAAGCCGGTAATTTTAAGGCAACTACCAATTATGTGACCGCGAACGGGCGCTATAACCTTAGGGCCCATATTGCGGCCCAGAACCTACAGACGGAGGAAAATGGCGGATTGGCCAATAAGGAACTACAATTCGAATCCAATGACCCCGAATTTACGGATCGTTCCCGATTGGACGTCCTTTTTTCAAATGCGACCAATAGGTTGTTGGGGAAGCGTTATTATTTGGACCATCAATATTTCTTGTTCGGCAAGAAGACCGATTCGGTAAGGGAAAGGACCACCACGCTTGCCGTAGGGCATCAATTTACGTACGAGACTAAGTATTACCAGTTCAAACAAGCGGCGCGGAACAATTATTTTGGAGACGGATTTATGTCCGTTATCGGGGATAAGGTCAATCTTAAAACGGCCCATAACCAGCTCAGCGCCCAATTTTCAAATAGGACCTTGGGCGTGCTTACGGGGCATGTCGACCTGTATCGATACAATTATTTTTTCAATACGGTGTTGCAGACTGAAACGCAATTGATACAGAACCAGCTGACGGGGGATGAGATTTCGGTGGGAGCCAAATACGATAAGCAAATTGGTGGATTTCGATTGAACGGGTCCGCACAGGCCAATATTTCAGGTGATTTATCGGGGAATATGCTGGATGCATATGCCGGTTACCGTATTAACGAAAACCATGCACTAAGGTTTTCTGTGCATTCATCTACCCGTATGCCCGACTTCAATTTTCTGTTATACCAAAGTGATTACCGGAACTACAACTGGCAGCATACCGAGGATTTTAAGAAGCAGGGGAACAATGGATTTCAATTTGACCTGGAATCCACGGTCTGGGGAAATCTAATGGCGAACTATACTTCCTTGACGAACTATACTTACTTTGCCTCCGATCCGGCAGAGACCATAGCGGAAGGTAGGGAACAGGAGTTTATAAGACCGTTCCAGGAAGGGGGCACCATCAATATTATTAAATTAAAGTATGGGAAGGAATTTAAATGGAGGGGCTTTGCACTGAACAATACGGTCATGTACCAGAACGTTTCCCAGCCCAATGAAGTGTATAACCTGCCAGAGCTGGTAACCAGGAACACCCTGTACTATTCTAATTTTGGATTTAAGAAGGCCCTGTATTTTCAGACCGGGGTAACCCTTAAATATTTTACTTCCTACACCATGGATGCCTATAATCCGGTCTTGGGTGAATTTTATTCCCAAAATCAGGAGGAACTTGGCGGTTTTCCCATGTTGGATTTCTTTATTAATGCCCGCATTCAACAAACGAGGGTGTTTTTAAAAGCGGAACACTTTAATTCCTTGTTTTCCGAGAACAAGTTCTATGCGGCCCCCAATTATCCCTATAGGGATTTTGTGATACGGTTTGGGCTGGTATGGAATTTTTTCTCGTAGTTAAGTGGGAGGTCGTGTGAATTAATTTGTGTTTTTTCGTATGGATGTCGTTCTCTTTCAGATGCTTGCATTTGTTGCCTGAAAAAACCTCAAAAAAACTTTTAAAAAGTCTTGTTTTTTCTAAAAAGGTAGGTACATTTGCACCCCGCAAACGCAGCTACGGCGAGTTTCGGGAAAGTTCCTTGGCCTTTTTGGACCGTTCCGCACATATTTTTGGATTGAAAATATTTTTTCCGAAAAAAAGCTTGCCGGGACAAAAAAAGGCCTTACATTTGCACCCGCTTAGGAAACGAGGCGTGAGAGTCAATAGGATTGAAAAGTTCATGGACATATTGTAAAGACAGCGAGCCCGCTCCCCGAACCCGGGGGGCGGGCGAATAAAAGAACCTATAGTACGGGCCGGGCGCTAACCTTGATGGTGGATCTAAAGTAATTTAAGAATCAAC
>DATGQM010000016.1:0-6127 GCA_035304205.1 Arenibacter sp.
ACATTATCGCTCCAGGATATCTCAAAGGTGTCCAATAACTCCTGTTTAACATCATTGTCATAAATGGCTACCCCTACTTCTACCCTATAGTCCAGGTTCCTGGTCATCCAATCGGCCGAAGAGATATAAACCTTGGAATTGCCATCGTTCCCAAAAATAAAAATACGGGGATGTTCCAAAAATTTATCCACGATGCTGATGGCCTCAATATTCTCGCTCATCCCTTTTACTCCCGGTATCAGACAGCATATACCCCTTACGATCAACTGTATTTTTACCCCGGCCCTACTTGCTTCGTACAGTTTATCCACCATATCATAGGAAGTAAAACTGTTCATTTTAATTTTTATAAAGGCCTCTTTTCCAGCCTTTGCATTTTGTATCTCCCTGTTTATCAATCTCTTAAATACCATATTGGTATAATGTGGGGACACTACCAGGTGCTTGTATTTCTGAATCTTATAAGTAGTCTCAAAGAAGTCGAAAACCTTGGTCAATTCCTTAAGAATTCCTTCATGGGCGGTGAACAGGGTATAATCGGTATAGATACGGGCGGTAGATTCATTAAAGTTTCCCGTGCTTATAAAACCATAACGCTTTATATGGGTCCCTTCTTCCCGTTCTATGACACAGATCTTACTGTGCACCTTGAGGCCACGGACCCCGAATATAAGCTTCACCCCTTCCGCCTGGAGCAGTTCGGCATATTCTATATTGGCCTGTTCATCGAACCTGGCCTGTAATTCTATCTGTACGGTGACCTGTTTCCCGTTCTTTACCGCATTGATCAAGGAGGCGGCCACCTGTGAGTTGGAGGCCAACCGATAGACCGTGATCTTAATATTTTTCACCTTGGGATCTAATGCCGCTTCCCTAAGGAATTTAATGATATAGGAGAAAGTCTGGTAGGGGGTATACTGGAGGATGTCCCTATCCGCTATCCTTTCAAAAAGACTGCCTTCCATAGATATGCCCTTCACCAATAGGGGAACAATGGGCTCGTACATCAGATCCTTTCTTCCCAAACTGGGGAAATTCATATAATCCCTTCTATTGTGGTACCTCCCCCCCGGGATTACGCTGTCCGTATCCTCTATATCCATCCGCTCCTTTAAGAAATTGAGGGTGTCCTTCCCAATTCCCTTATCATAGACAAAACGCACGGGATCGCTAATTTTTCGGTGCTCTACGCTAGAGGATATTTTTTCTATAAAACTCTTGCTCAGATCATTGTCGATATCCAGTTCGGCATCCCGGGTTATTTTGATCATATGTGCCGAAATGGATTCATAATCGAACATATTGAAAATACTTCCCAAACAATAGCGGATAAGGTCGTCCAAAATAATGATATAATTTCTGTCCCCCACCATGGGCAAAACCACAAAGCGATCGATACCCTTTGGAATCTCAATAAGGGCATACCTTTTTTCCTTGGTCTGCGATTCATCCCCCGCTTGATTCTTCAGGATCAATTTCACGGCCAAATAGGCGGCCGTATCCTTTAACATGGGAAATCCCACTTGATCGTTCAATATTATGGTCATCAAAACCGGGCTTACCTTTTCCGTAAAATAACTTTTTACAAAGGAGGCTTGATCTGCCGTAATTTCCGACTCCCTGATCAGAAAGATGTTCTTGGTTTTCAGCTCTGCCTCGATATTTCCCAATATCTTAAGGCTGAGGGTCTGTTGATCGATCACTATTTCGGTGATCTGTTCCAAAAGGTCCTTGGCACTTTCCCCCCCCAATACGCTCTTTCCCGATTTCCCCGCATCCACTATGCGTTTTACCGTAGCATACCTCACCTTAAAGAATTCATCCAAATTATTGGAGAATATGCCTAAAAATCGGAGCCGTTCTATTAAGGGAACATTTTTATCGGCACTTTCCTGCAACACCCGCTCATTAAAACTCAACCAGCTGATCTCACGGTTAATATATTGGTTCTTAATCTTTGTCATTCTTTTAAATCTTTTGGAAAAAGGGTTTTTCCCGTGGTCCCCTTTTCAATGGAACGCCAATCCTTAACATCGAATTTCAATTGGACCGATCCACTTGTTGGGACATTCCCGATATGCCGGTCCCCCAAAGAATTGGCTATATGGGTAAAAGCTTCATTATGGCCAAATATAATAACGGTTTGTATCCCATTGTCCAGGGACCTGATAAAGGATAGGACCCCGTCCCCACCAAAATCGTACAGGGAATCGGACAGTTCAAATTTTGAAAACGGAAAATCGAGGGTCCTCAAAAAAATTACTGCGGTATGTAGGGCCCTGTTGGCCGGACTGGAATATGCGGCATCTATTTTTACCGTTTTTTTACTAAATTCCTTGGCCACTTTATGGGCATCCCTTATCCCCCGTTCCACCAGTGGCCTGTCCCGATCGGAAACGTTATATTCCCAGGAAGATTTTGCATGCCTTACCAATATTACAGTCTTCATCCTTTTAATTTAAGTTTATCTGCCCATCATTACAAAATCCCCGATCGGACCATTAAGGGGCAAGCCTTTCCATCTTCCAATCCCCATCTGGCCGTAAACCGTAGCGTATCCTATCGTGGAGGCGATTGGGCCTTCCTTGCCAAAATTCAATGGAGACCGGTTTTACGATAAAACCGCCCCAATGTTCGGGACGTTCGATCTCCTTATCCGTATAGGCCTTTTCCAAATCCCTTAATTTGGCTTCGAGATATTCCCTATTGGGTATTACGGTACTTTGATCGGAGACGATCGCTCCCAACTTGCTCCCTTCCGGCCTGGATTCAAAGTATCCGTCAGATAAATTGGGGGCGATTCTTTCCGCCATTCCCTTAATTATCACCTGCCGCTCCATAACCGGCCAATAAAAAGATAGGCAGACCCTTGGGTCATTGGCAATGGCCCTGCCCTTTTCGCTCTCATAATTGGTGTAGAAGATAAAGCCCTCGTTCGTATATTTCTTCAACAATACTACCCTGCTTTTTGGATATCCGTCCAGGCCATGGGTGGATACCGTCATGGCATTGGGCTCTTCCGCACTCTCACTGGTCTCCAGTTCATAGAACCATTTTTGGAACAATTCCATCGGATCCTCGGAAATAACAGCTTCCGTAAGCTCGCTTTTTTCATAGGATTTCCTATAATCCCCCAAGTCCTTTTGCATATGAAATTTTGACAATAAAGGTAGTGAAATGTTCACTTAGAAAAAATGTTTAACACCATCTAAAACTCGAATTCCTTACCGTCATCCGCTAATTCCACTTCGGTAAATACAGTTATGGCCTCTTGCCTGAACAGATCGATGGATGGGTAGCGGGTAGAAAAATGCCCCAAGATCAATTTTCCTACCTTTGCCTTTTTCGCAATGGTAGCAGCTTCCTTGGCCGTAGAATGTTTGGTCTTCGGTGCCAGCTCCTTTTCGGTTTCCAAGAATGTGGCCTCGTGGTAGAGTACATCCACGTCCCTGATCAAGGGGATAATTGCTTCCGAATACTGGGTATCGCTACAAAACGCAAAGCTTTTTGGTGCCGGGGGATCAAACGTCAGCACCTCATTGGGAACCAACTGTTCATTATCCAACACTACGTCCTTGCCATTTTTTATATTCTGGAAATAGCATTTATCGATACGGTATTTGGCCACGGCCTTAATATTTAACTTTCTTTCCCCTATTTTTTCCCGGAACAGGAAACCATTGGTATAGATCCTATGCTGTAATGGAATGGTACTGACCTCTATTACCTGGTCCTGAAAAACGATCTCGGACCGTGGGGAAGTCAGTTCGTGGAATATCAGGGGATAATTCGTCCATGAATCGCCCAATTTAAGGAATAGGGTAATCGCTTCCTTTATGCCCTTGGGGCCATAGATATGCAGTTCGGTCTTTCGCCCCAATAAACGAAAGGTAGATACCAGTCCGGGCAACCCAAAAAAATGATCTCCGTGCAAATGGGAAATAAAAATATGGTTGATCCTGGAAAATCTGATCCTATTCCTTCTCAATTGAACTTGGGTACCCTCACCACAGTCGATCAAGAACAAATGGTTCTTGACCTCAAGCACTTGGGAAGTAGGATTGTTCAACGATCGTGGCGTGGCCGCATAACAACCCAGTACTGTTAATTTCATAAAAACGAAAATTTAAAGCTCCAGATCCCGCTCAATCTCTTCCATTTCAATGATATCCTTGGCCTCTTGAACGGTGGGCACTACACATATACGCTCGGGAACCTCGTCGTACGAGACTTTGTCCGTGACCAGGACGAACGATCTTTTGGACTTTCTATGGGTATCCGAAAGTTCCAAAAATTCCAGGACATCGTCCGCATTGAGCTTGGAAAATGAAAAAAGATTTAAGATGATATTATCTTTCATGATTTTCGGATAGATTTCCTTGAAATTATCGATAAATGCACTTAACGATATATTTTCCTGTAACACCATGGTTACATTGTCCTCCCTATCTAAGATCATACGCTTTTTATTTAATTTTTGATGCCAACAAATAAATTACCGCCATACGGATGGCCACTCCATTTTCTACCTGGTCGAGGATAATGGATTGTTTGGAATCCGCTACATCGCTGGTGATCTCCACCCCACGATTTATAGGTCCGGGGTGCATAATAAGGATCTCCTTATCCAGACTGTCCAACAGTGCCTTGTTGACCCCATATTGCTGGGTATACTCCCGGGTAGTGGGAAAATAGCTGATATCCAGACGCTCGTTCTGAATGCGGAGCATATTGGCCACATCGCACCAGTTTAGGGCCTTTCTCAAATCGGTCTCAACGGTTACGCCCAACGACCCTATATGTTTGGGCAACAACGTTTTTGGGCCGCAGACCATAATATTGGCCCCTTGTAATTTTAGGGCGAATATATTGGAAAGGGCTACCCTGGAATGGAGGATATCGCCCACGATCACTATGTTCTTACCACTTACGTCCCCCAATTTCTCCCTTATGGAAAAGGAATCCAACAGGGCCTGGGTAGGATGTTCATGGGCACCGTCCCCGGCATTGACAATGGATGCCTTTACGTGCTTGGACAAAAAGAGGCCCGCTCCCGGATTGGGATGGCGCATTACCACCATATCCACCTTCATGGACAGGATATTGTTCACCGTATCGATCAAGGTTTCCCCCTTTTTTACGGAGGATTGTGCCGCGGAAAAATTAATGACATCCGCGGACAGTCGCTTTTCCGCCAGTTCGAACGACAATCGGGTACGGGTACTGTTCTCGAAAAAAATATTCGCTATCGTAATATCCCGTAGCGAAGGAACTTTCTTGATAGACCGGTTGATAACTTCCTTAAAATGGTCGGCCGTCTCAAAAATAAGTTGGATATCCGATTCTTTAAGATATTTTATTCCCAATAAGTGATCTACGCTCAATTCACCCATCTGCTATGTCTTTACCAAATATACAACATCCTCCCCATCATTTTCCTCCCACATTACTTTTACCTTCTCCCCGTTTATGGCATCTACTTGCCGGCCCCTATAATTGGGCTGTATCGGTAAATGCCGACTAAAACGACGATCGATCAGCGTAAGCAATTCTATTTCCGTAGGGCGGCCAAAAGACTGTATCGCGGTAAGGGCGGCCCTTATACTGCGACCGGTATACAGCACATCGTCTATGAACACCACTTTTTTATCCTCTATAAGAAAATCGATCTTCGTCTGGTTGGCCTCCAAAGTTTTATCCCCCCGTCTAAAATCGTCCCTATAGAACGTAATATCCAAGAAACCCAGTTCTATGGCGTCCACCCCATATTCTTCCTTTAAGATCTTGGCCAGGCGTGCCGCCAAAAAAATACCCCGGGGCTGAATACCGATAAGCACCGTATCCTTGAAATCCAAGTGGTTTTCTAACAATTGGCAGGCCAAGCGATGCAGGATAATATTTATTTCTTTGGAAGAAAGTAATACTTTTTGACTCATAGATAATTTGGCCAATGCTGTTGAACAACAAAAATAGGGATTTCTATTTAATATTTTGGATTGTAGGTAGGTTTAAAGTTCAAGGTCCAAGTCCTCCCCCTGGCCCCCTCCCAAGGAGGGGGAATATATTGAGAAGCATTGTTGAGTTGTGTGAAAGTCAAGCTCCTCCCTTTCCCAAAGGGAGGTGGCTT
>DATGQM010000017.1:0-12175 GCA_035304205.1 Arenibacter sp.
GAAAATGCCTGGGTAAAAAATAATCTCGAATTTATTATAATAGGTTTGGTCCTTTTAGTAACGGCACCCGTCATATTTCAGATGGTCTTTAAAAAAAGGAAGACCTCTACTACCCGGGTTTAAAATGAGTTAAGGAGCCCCGTATGCTATACTACCAAAACGGAGTTTTCCGTACCTGCATAATCGTTCCATTGAAACCGATCGGCATCCGCTTCATTAACAAAATTACCATCTATTAAATACTTAAATTCATAGGTATTATCTTTCGGCAGGTCAATAGTTCCCTTAAAAGTTCCGTTCCTTAATTTTTTTAAGGCACTCCCCTTTGGATCCCACTTATTAAAATCCCCAACAACGGAAACACTTTTAGCATCTTCTGCAGCTACTGAAAAGGTAACCTTACATACCGCCTTGGTCTTTAAATATTGTTTTGTAATCCCCATAACCTCAAAATTTAAGTTAAAGTGCAAAATTACGCCATTACTTCCCACATTTACAATGATCTATATCATTTTTGTCCATCTTTTAGGATAAATTCCCCCAAAGTTCATTTTATCCTATAAGAAAAGGGCAGATCCCATGGGATAGGCCCCTCAATTCTTTCTTAGCACATCCATGATCTTATCAATTTCCTTATCCGTATTATAGAAATGAAAGCTTAGTCGCACCCCGTTCCCACGCTGTGCGCATATAATATTATTCTCCCTTAATTTTGTATAGACCTTTTCGGGTACCGAAATATTAAAAATGGGACCGTAATCTCCTCTCTCCATTACATGGTCTTCCAAAAGCCCTAGATCGCCGAACCCTGCTCTAGCCTTTTGGGCTAGGTCTTTGATATGTGCGGCGATTACGTCCATACCGATTCCCGAAAGGAATTGCAGGGAATGGTTTAGACTGCCAAATGCCAGACTGTCCAAATGTCCCGGCTCAAACCGTTTCGTGAACGATATGTTATCCTTCCCTTCCAGATTGCCTTTGGCGGCATTAAATCCAACAGTGCGACAATTAAAATGGGCGGCGACCGTGTCCGTAAACAGCATAAAACCATTTCCGTACCCGCCCAACAGCCATTTATAGGAACTCGCACCCAGTACATCTATCCCCGAGGATTCAAAATCGATCTTTTCTGTACCACAATATTGTGTGCCATCCGCAATAATGATCAGGTCCGGATACTCCTTCTTCAAGGTTTTGAGGAAGTCCAAATCTATTTTAACGCCATTTAGCCATTGCACCAAGCTAAGGGCCAATATATTGATATTGTCGGATTTTACTTTTTCCAAGATCTGCTCCTCCAAGTCGGCATTTATCTTTACAAAGGATATGCGGCATTCCCTGGATTGGAAGGGCCAGTTTACCGAGGGATAATCGCCTTCTAACAATAGTATATTTTGTTGGTTTCCCATCCCTTCCAACAATAGGTTGAGCCCTATGGAAAAATTGGGCACCAAGGCCACATTCTCCCGCTTACAACCAAAGAAAGCACCTACGGTATCCTTGGTAGTGGATAAAAGCGTATTAAATTTTGTACCGGTCTTGCTCCCGCCTATCAAAAGATCCAGGTCGTGTTCCTGGCGCCAATCCAAGAGTCCGTCGTACAACAGGCCAGAAGTGGCGGTATCTACATAGATATATTGTCGCAATACCGGGAATTGCTTGCGGATCTTTTGCATATCCAAGGAGGTGGGATTTTTCATTTATGTATCTTTGGCTTAAAGATACATAGAAGAATGTTTTTCAAGAACAAAAAAGATTCCAAAATAGATCTGGAACAGCTCGGGCAATTACAGCATGTTGCCCCTGAACACACCTTATCCATCATAGCGGCTGCGGCCGAGAACAATGGGTTGGGAAAGGACAATGACCTGATCTGGCATTTGCCCGACGATTTTAAACATTTTAAGAAACGTACCTCGGGCCATAAAATAATAATGGGAAGGAAAACTTTCGAAAGCTTTCCCAAGCCCTTGCCAAACCGCATTCATATTGTGATTACCCGGGACATCGATTACAAAATACCGTATAACGATTGTATTGTGGTCCATTCCTTGGAACAGGCGTTGGAATTGGTAAAGGACGATTCCCTTGCCTTTATCATCGGCGGGGGGGAAATCTACCACCTTGCCCTCCCCCATGCCGATCAAATAGAACTTACCCGGGTACATGGAAACTTTGAAGCGGACGCCTATTTCCCCGATTTCGACGAAACACAATGGCAGCTTGTAAACGAGGAGTTCCATCCCAAGGACGAAAGGCACGCTTACGATTTTACGTACCTGACCTATATAAGGAAGGTGTAGGGCGGTCAGCCATTAAATTAAACATCTTGGTGCACTGGACAGCAGTGCCGTATTGTTTTTATTATTGTTTCGATAAGATATAAACATCCCCGATCGAATTGGTCAATGTCAGTGTGTCATTGTCAAGACCATAGAACATCAAGGAAAATTTATGCTGCCAAATCCAACATGGGAAAAATGATTTTGAGATAAAAGATCCACATTATAATGTCCTCCCCTATTTTCCTTTCTTCCCAATGCCTGTTCAACTATTAGGTGTGCTACATGTACCATATTCCTCAATTCGCACAATTCCGTATTTACTTTGGATTTTCTGTACAATACTTCTACCTCCTTATGGATAAGGTCTAACCGATTCCTTGCCGTTATAAGGCCCTTATTGGATCGCACTATACCGACATATTGTTGCATAGATCCCTGCAATTGTTCGGTCAGATCCAAAACCCTGTCAGCTGCAACTTTAGTGGTATTGGAGTTTGTTCCGATCCAATCCGGCAAGTCCATTTCCCCTATTGGCGGTTCGTCCCCGGAAAGATAGGTAAAACTATTATGTGCATAGACCAACGCTTCCAACAGGGAGTTCGATGCCAGTCTATTTGCACCGTGCAAACCGGTCCTGGAACATTCTCCCAGGGCAAAAAGATTCTTTAGGGATGTAGCGCCGTTCCTATCCACAACAATACCTCCGCAAAGGTAATGGGCGGCGGGAACGACCGGAATCCAATCCTTTTCCAAATTTATATTGCGCTTTTGGCACTCATTAAAAATATTGGGAAAATGGATCTTAAAATCGGTCATTTTCAAATGTGTGCAATCCAGATAAACAAAGGGTTTATTCGATTTTTCCATAACTCCGCCGATAGCCCTGGAAACAATATCCCTTGGGGCGAGATCGGCCCTTTCATCAAACTTTGCCATAAAGCGTACCCCCTCACCATCCCTCAAATAGGCACCAAATCCCCTAACTGCCTCGGAAATCAAAAACGAGCGTCCATTTTCCTTCCCATAAACGGCTGTAGGATGAAATTGCACGAACTCCATCTCCACTATCCTTACTTTTGCCCTGGAAGCCATCGCAATTCCATCTCCCGTGGCCACCATGGGATTGGTCGTATGGCCGTATACCCTTCCAACACCACCGGTAGCCAATACGGTGGCCCGGGCTTTTATAGTATATATCCTGCACGTTTTTTGGTCCATAACATAGGCTCCATAACAGACTGCCCCCTTCTCCGAAATATTTTTTAGTTGATGTTGGGTGATAAGGTCTATTGCGAAATGATAATTTAAAATTGATATATTGGCCAATTGCTGCGCCTTGTTCAATAAAATGGACGCTATTTCCATACCGGTAGCATCCGTCTTGTGCACGATACGGTTTTCGGAATGCCCACCTTCCCGGCCCAGATCAAACCTACCGTTTTTGTCCACATCAAAGGTTGCGCCCCACGCCATTAGATCCTTAAGCCTGTGGGGTCCTTCCTTGACCACCATCCCGACTACGGCGGGATCGCAACATCCATCGCCGGCCACTAGGGTGTCCACTAAATGTTTATTAAAGGAATCTTTCTCCTTATCCATTACAATAGCTACCCCTCCTTGGGCATGGAAGGTATTGGAATCGGAGGCCGATTGTTTGGTAACGATACAGATCGATCTACTAGGATGCTTCTCGGCCATTTTAATGGCAAAGGTCAATCCGGCAACGCCGGAACCGATCACTAGGTAATCCGTTATGCCCATAGATTTCTATTTAGAGATTTCCAACATTCTACTTATGGGGACAAGGGCCTTTTTTCTGATTTTTTCCGGGATACTTATATCCGGTGTTTCCAGTAAGAGACAATCATAAAGCTTCTGCAGGGTGTTCACTTTCATAAAGGCACATTCGCTACAGGCACAGGTGTTGTCTTCCACTACAGGGGCAGGTATCAATGTGGCTTCGGGAAATTCCTTTTGCATTTCATACAAAATTCCCGCCTCGGTCGCCACTATGTATTGTCCCGTCGGATTTTTCCCGACATGGGCGATCATCCCTGTAGTAGACCCCACAAAATGGGCCACTTTTAAAATATGTTCCTCCGATTCGGGATGGGCAATAATCCCTGCTTTGGGATGTCTTTGGGATAGTTCCAAAACCTTATCTATGGAAAAAGCTTCGTGAACCACGCAGCTTCCGTCCCACAATAGCATATCCCTACCGGTCTGTTCTATAATATACTTGCCCAAATTCTTATCCGGTGCAAAAATTATGGGTCGGTCTACCGGGATGGACGCTATAATTTTAAGTGCATTGGAAGAGGTACATATCAAATCGCTCATAGCCTTTATTTCCGCCGAACAGTTGATGTAAGTTACTACAACATGGTCCGGGTACCGTTCCCTAAAGGTCCTAAAAGAAGAAGGGGGACAGGAATCCGCCAAGGAACAGCCCGCATTTAAGTCGGGCAAAAGTACTTTTTTGGTAGGATTTAGAATTTTGGCCGTTTCTGCCATAAAATGGACCCCGGCAAACACAATAATATCGGCCCCCGTTACGGCCGCCATTTGAGAAAGTCCAAGACTATCTCCCACATAGTCGGCCACTTCCTGAATCTCCGGCCGCTGATAGTAATGCGCTAGGATAACCGCATTTTTTTGCTTTTTAAGTGACTTTACCCTTTCTTTTAAATCCATTTTCGGGAACTATTATCCAAGGTAAAAATACGCCGGACAAATAATAGATAAAATGATAAAAATCATATTTAGGAAAGCCTAAAGCTTATAACATAGAGCTCTTAAAAATTCATATAGGAGAGGGCGTAAGGTACTCCTGCGTCCTTTATAAAGCTTTCCAGGATAGCGGGACTCCCGTTGGTAAAAAAACGATGCTTCCCGATGTGGTCCACCTCATTTAGCAAGTGATGGTTTTGTAGAACATTCTTGGTCTGCCTAGCAACCCCGTCCCCCGAGTCCAGAATCTTTACTGTCGGGGGCAGGATATCCTCCAACAAGGGAATTAAATAGGGATAATGCGTACATCCCAATACCAATTGATCGATACCCTCCTGGAGCATGGGCATTAAATAACGCTCTAAAAGAACCTTGGTCTTTAGGGAATTCTGTTCCCCTTTTTCTATCAGTTCCACTAGGCCGGTACCTTCCTGTTCCAATATTTGTATCCCATTGGCATGGTTGTCCGAAGTGCTATGGAAGAGACTACTGGCCAAGGTACCTTTGGTGGCCAACACCCCTACCTTCTTTGTCCTGGAATGTAATGCAGCGGTCTTTATCGCCGGTTCTATACCTATAATGGGCAGCTTATAGGCCTGCCTCAGCTCTTTTATGGCATTGGTAGTGGCCGTATTACAGGCTATCACTATTAGTTTGGAACCCATTTTTATAAGCAGTTCCATGTTTTTTATACTGAGCTCCACAATCTGCTCCGGAGATTTTTCCCCATAAGGGGCATTTTTGCTATCCGCCAAATAGATCGTGGATTCGTTGGGAAGCAATTTATTGATCTCCTTCCATATGGACGTTCCCCCGATTCCCGAATCAAAAATACCTATGGGACCTTTGTTCATTAAAAAAGATTAAGTGCCATAAAGTTACATTATTATTGTTGTGATCATAGCTATGACCTGCAATTATCGGCAATAAAAAAAGCCATACAAATGCATGGCTTTTTTAAAATTTTCAAGTTCTTTACTTAGAAGCCCAATTGCTTCTTTACCTCGGGCAGGATGTCCTTTCCTTTGGCCACGATAAGTCCGCCCCCTTGGGTAGCGTCCATCACATAATCTATTCCTTGTGCGGCGGCCACGGTTTCAATGGCCTTTTTGGCCTTTTCGGTGATCGGGCCCAAAAGTTCGCCCTGTTTCTTTTGCAATTCTTGCTGGGCGGTCTGCTGCGCCTCGCCTATGTTTTTTTCAAATCCTTGCAATTCCAAGGCCCTCTTCTGATTTTCCTCTTCCGATTTTGTAGCGGATTCATTAGAATATTGGGTATACTTATTCCTAAGTTCGGTCATGGAACTCTCTATATCCGCCCTGTAGGTTTCCTGCAATTTCTTTAGTTCCGCATCGGCAGCCTTCATTTCCGGCATTTCAGAAAGCAATTTCTGTACGTCGATATGTGCGATCTTCGCCTGTGCATTAACAAAACTGGTAGCTCCTACGAGAAAGACTATGGCTACCGCAATTTTCTTTATTTGTTTCATGATTTTCATTAATGTTTGAATGTTAATTTTAAAAATTTAATTTATGGTTACGTCAATTTACTATTAATTATCTCCTTTGGTCTCCCCATCGTCCTGGGAACCCTTTTTATTCTTTCTCATTTCCAGATCCTTTTGCCTTTTTGCCTCCCGCTCCTCCAACAATTGCTTTCTTCTTTCCTCATAGGCCTTTTTCCGTTCTTCCCGGATCCTTAATTGCTCGGCACGGTTTTCCTCAGCAGTCTTGTTCCTGGCATCCTCCGCCTGTATCGCCTTTTCCTGCCGCTCCCTTATTGCATCGCTGATCTCCACATCGCCCTCATCATCATCATCATCCCCGAAATCGTCCAAAATATTTCTTGCCCCTTTCTTGTCCGGGGCACTAATTTTCCGGGTCCTGGAAATTCCCCTTAATACCAGATCGCTAATATCATGCCTTTTTTCGGAATACAACATTACAACATCTGCCGATTTATCAAAAATAAAATCATATTTTTTATTGGCCCCTATTTTCTGCACCTCGTTAAAGACTTGATCTTGTATGGGCTGGATCAATCTTTGCTTTTGCAGCACCAGATCGCCCTGTGGTCCAAATCGATTTTGTTGATAATCCAACATCTCCCTCTCCAAGATCTGGATCTCCTCTTCCCGTTCCCCGATCAATTCATCCGTTAGCAACACCTTCTCGGCCCGCAGGTCCATTTTCATTCTATCAATTTCCGCCTTCTCCTTTTCCAGCTCAGACTTCCACTTCTGTACCCTATTGGCCAACTGTTCATTGGCTTCCCTATATTCCTCTACGTTCTCTAGGATATACTCCATATCCACATACCCTATCCTTACCCCCCTTTGGGCGGAAAGGCTAGCGGTAGAAACGGCTATCAACAGGATTAAAAGTGTTTTCGCTTTAATTTCCATTATACTTTCGTTTTATACTATAGAAAATATCGTGCCAAAATAATTAATTATTTTAAAACGAACGGCCAAAGGTATAAAACGCCACAAAATTTATGGGTTAGAATTGTTGTCCAATGATGAAGTGCGTCTGCCAACCACTAGGTCCATTTGAGTTGGGATTGTAATCTTGATCGAATCCGTATCCAAAATCGATTCCCAATAATCCGAATGCCGGCATAAAAATTCGCAGACCCACCCCGGCCGATCTTTTAATTTCAAACGGATTAAAGTCCTGAAAATTGTTGAAAGCGTTCCCTGCTTCCAAAAATGCGAGTCCATATATGGAAGCGGACGGCTTCAATGTCAATGGATATCTAAGTTCCAGGGAATATTTATTGTAGACCACCCCACCATCCTGTATAGGTTGACCGGAAATAGGATCTGTGCCATAGGGGGTCAGGGATTGATTTTCATATCCCCTTAACTGAATAACGTCCCTGCCGTCCAGGGTATAGGTACCCAAACCATCGCCCCCTACATAAAAGCGTTCAAAGGGCACCTTGCCCACACTCTCGTTATAGTTGCCCAAGAATCCGAATTCGGCATTGGTCCTAAGCACCAATTTACCGACCAGGGTGGTATACCAATCCCCTTTGAAATTTACCTTGTAAAATTCCAACCATCTAAATCGATCCTGATCTATCCGCTCTATCTCTGCATTGTTCCGTTCTGCGATCGCAATTTCCAGATCTGCGTTCAACTTGTCGTAATCCTTATTATTGAACAGGGAAAACGGTGGGGTAAACTTAGCGGTAAGTTCAAAATTGGATCCGCTCCTAGGAAATATGCGTCCGCCCCCGGTAGCGTTTCTGGAGATTCCCAAGGTATAGGCGATGGAATTGGATTTTCCATTTCCAAAATTGAACAATCCCAGGTTATAGTTCTTAAAATTGTACAGTTGATATCCCACGGAATGCGAAACGGTAAAGAAATCATCCGGCCATTGTACCCTTTTGGCCAAACCTACCGAAATTCCGGTTATTGAGAATTGCCTGCTTTTATCGGGCCTTCTACTAACATAGGGGTTGTAATAAAATTGTTGGGTCCTGGAAAGCGACATATTGAACCTCACGGGCTTTTTACCGCCCAGCCAAGGTTCCGAAAAGTTAAGGCTATACACCCTATAGGTCCTACTGGCCTGCAAGCGCAGGGCAAAAGTCTGCCCATCCCCCATAGGAACCGGCTTATAGGCCTCCCCTTTAAATAAATTCTTGATAGAGAAATTACTGAAGGAAAGTCCCAGCGTACCGATAAAGCCACCTCCCCCATAACCTCCTTGCAGCTCGATCTGGCTAGATCCCGATTCGACCAGGCTATAGCCTATATCCACGGTTCCTGCGTTCGGATTAGGGTTTTCTATCTCCGGTTTGATCTGCTCGGCATCAAAGAATCCCAATTGTCCCAATTCCCGAATACTCCTAATGATATCGGACTTGTTATATCGTTGTCCGGGCCTGGTTCGCAGTTCCCTAAAGATGACGTGATCATTGGTCTTATCGTTTCCGGATACGGTAACATGATCCAAAAAGGTCTCTTTTCCCTCGATGATCCTTATCTCAAAATCGATGGTATCATTTTTAGCGGAAATCTCCACGGGATTGATACTGGAGAACATATACCCATTGTTCTGATAAAGGTTGGTAAGGTCATCCGCATCCGGATCGGAGTCGTCCGCTATACGCTCCCTCAACAATACCCCATTATAGGTGTCCCCTTTTTTAATTCCCAACAATCTTTCCAATTGACGGTCCGTGTATACGGTATTCCCCACAAAATCGATGTCCCCGAAATAATATTTGTCCCCTTCCTCTACCTTGATGGTCAGATCGATCAGGTCATCGCCCACCTTTACAAAAGTATCGGAAAGCACCCTGGCGTCCCGGTATCCTTTTTCGGCATACTTATCTACCAAGGATACCAGATCCGTTTTATAATCTTCCTGGATGTATTTTGATTTCTTCCAAAGGCGATAAAATTTTCTCTTTTTGGTATTTTTCAGGGCTTTGGCGAGCTTATTATCCGATAATTGTTCGTTCCCCTCAAAAACAATATCGCGGATCTTTACCTTGGGTCCTTTCTTAATGTTGATGACCATCTTCTCGGTATTGGTATCTACCGTGTCCTTGGCGGTGACAATATTGACCTGGGCATTGAGGTGACCTTTCTTTTTATACTTATTTTGAAGGTAGTTCTTGGTATTGGCAATTAAGCTTTCCGTAATCTTCTTGCCTTTTTTAAGATCTGCATCTTTTATGATTTCGGCTATTTTTCGCTTTTTCTCCCCGTATACGGTAACATCGGTAAGGGTTGGCCGTTCTATTATATTCAGTTCGAGGAAAACGTTTTCCCCCTCGATATTGGTGATATAGAAATTAATATCCGTAAAAAGTTCCAAGCCCCACAATTTATTGATCACGGCACTTATCTCGTCTCCCGGTACCGTTATGGGCTGCCCTATCCTAAGGCCGGTATAGGTCTTTACCGTCTGTTCGTTATAGCTCTGAAGACCGGTAACCTCCAATCCCCCAAGAATATATCGCTTTCCGTCCCCATAGGAGATATCCTGCGCATGGATAAACGCAGCAATAAATAAAAATAAAAGGGTAGTAAAATTCTGGAGTGACCTCATACTTCTCAAGTCACTGGATAAGTTGTTCGCTTGTTTTTCCAAATCTTCGTTCTCTGTTCTGGTAATTCTTAATGGCTTCCAATAAATGATGTTCCGAAAAATCGGGCCAAAATACATCAATAAAATATAATTCCGCATATGCAATCTGCCAAAGTAGAAAATTACTTATCCTTCGCTCCCCACTGGTGCGTATCAACAGGTCTACATCTGGCAAATTATGCGTGTAAAGATGGTTATTAATAATGGTTTCATCAATATTTTCGGGAGAAATTATATTATTTTTAACTTTGGAAGCAATAGCCTGTACCGCGGTCTTAAGCTCTTCACGGGCGCCGTAACTCAGTGCCAGGGTCAAGGTCATTCCGGTATTGACGTCCGTTTTTGCAATGACATCCAATAATTCCCTATTTACACTGCTTGGCAAGGTGGCTATGTTGCCTATGGCATTTAACCTGATATTGTTCTTGTTCAGCGTAGCCAGTTCCTTTTTTAGCGAAGAGACCAATAGGCGCATCAGGGTATCCACCTCTAATTTGGGCCGGTTCCAATTTTCGGTGGAAAAGGCATAAAGGGTAAGGTACTCCAATCCCAGTTTAGCACAGTCCTCTACCGTACGTCTCACGGTCTTAACGCCGTGCTGATGGCCAAAGACCCTTAATTTCCCCTTTTGTTTTGCCCATCTTCCGTTGCCGTCCATTATTATGGCAATATGTCTGGGCAATGGGTTGGTTCCACCTTCTTTTATGGTATTCATAACTATTTGTTACTGGAAGCAATCCTGACATGGTTTTCGTCCAAAGGTATAGGTAAGCGTTATACCCGAAAAAACATACCAATCATCACTAAAAATATTTCCAAACCTAAATCCCTCATAATTCGACCCCTCGGGGTTGCTGGCATCCAAATTGTCCGTAAACGTGTACCGCGCCCCGATTTCGGCCCCAAGGATAAAAAACTGGCTCAACCTAAGTTTGGCGCCTACGGTCATAGGGATGGCGAAAGCCCCGTCCTTCTGTCCAAAATCCTGTAGCTGTGAGGCATCAAAATAATGGTATCCATATCTAAAATACGTAATCCCCGTATATAGATAAGGGGTAAACGCAGGTCCCAACCGATGCAGGTTGTACTCCACAAAATTAAATTCCAGGCCGGCGGACACCTCAAGCACTTGATTATCCATAGAAAAATTTCGCTGTTGCCGGGACGATATATCCGACTTAGAATCATCCGCAGTAAATTCACCATAGATTACGCTTGCCCGCCATGCGTAACGCTTGCTCTTGTTCCACTTGAATATTCCCCCAAATGCCGGACCGGAAGGCAGGATAAAGTTTGTCCGCCCCACGTCGCCAATATTATTGGTTCCCCCGGCAAATAGGCCGACCTCATAGGTCTGCCCGCTACCATGGACAAATAGGAACAAAAAAATCGTTGCAAGAAATAGCCTCATTATTTATAAAAGTTTGCAAATATAACCAATTCAACCACTTAGACCAGAAAATTATTATATTCTTGTCTTCCCCTAATAAACGGATTTTGTTCTTCCCTATTGTCCGGGAAAACAATAATGGGTCCACTATGAAAAGTGGTTTTTATTAATTTATCAAAAAATCAATTTTAATAAAATTCAATATATTGATTTTCAATTATTTGCAAATTAGTGAAAATCTCATTTATTCACTATTTAGCTCTTTAGCTCCTTGACTTGAGTTTTTAGGGCAAACTCAACGATCAATTGCGCTTGTCCTCTCCCCACAACAATTTGTTCCGAAGAGTCTTTAGGAAACTCTCCGAATCATATACGATCATTTTAATGGTAAAAGGGGCTTTCCGGACCAAGATTTCCTTGCCGTTGGATACCGATGCGATCCGTGAATCCAGGGATACCAAATGATTTTTTGCCCTTCCCGACACCTTTAGCCTGATGACGGTATCGTCCGAGATCACCAAAGGCCTGGCATTGAGGTTATGGGGGGCTATAGGGGTCAGTACCAGCGATTTGGCGGTAGGGACGATTACGGGGCCCCCACAGCTCAGGGAATACCCGGTAGATCCGGTCGGGGTGGCCACGATAAGGCCGTCCGCCCA
>DATGQM010000018.1:0-4428 GCA_035304205.1 Arenibacter sp.
CTGGAAAAATTGTTTTTCGGTATCTATTTGGAAAGGTCCAAGAACGGACAGGTCCTCAATAATAAGATCACCGGGGAGGCCGTTGACGAATATAATTCAGGGAACGGAATACAATTGTGGTATTCCCGGAATATAAGGGTGGCCCATAACGAGGTTTCCCGGGTAAGGGACGGTATCTATCTTGAATTTTCAGATTTCATAACCATAGAGAACAACATCAGCACCAAGAATATCCGCTACGGATTGCATTTTATGTTCTCCAACGACGACACCTATCAGGGCAATACCTTTGAGAACAATGGGGCAGGAGTAGCGGTCATGTTTTCCAAGAGGATAAATATGGTGGGCAATACCTTTAAAAAGAATTGGGGTTCGGCCTCTTTCGGACTTTTGCTGAAAGAGATCAACGATGCCAAGATCATCGGCAATACCTTTGAGGAAAATACAATGGGCATTAGTATAGAGGGCTCTAACCGTATAGAATATACCAACAATAATTTTATAAGGAACGGCTGGGGCATAAAAGTTCGCGGGGCCTGTTATGAGAATATCTTTAAGCATAACAACTTTCTGTACAATTCCTTCGACCTGGCCTATAATGGGATGTTGAACGACAATATGTTCGATGAAAATTATTGGAGCGATTATACGGGATATGACCTGGATAGGGACGGGAAGGGCGATGTGCCGTACAGACCGGTAAAATTGTTTTCGTATATCGTAAACAAGGCCCCGGAAACCATCATCCTGTTGCGCAGCCTCTTTATGGATATCATCGATTTTTCGGAAAAAGTGTCCCCCGTTTTTACGCCCGATGAATTGGTAGATGCAAAACCATTAATGAAAAGATATAATGATACACGTTGAAAACCTATATAAAAAATTCGGCAAGAACCAGGTACTGGCCGGGCTGGACCTTCATATCCACAAAGGGGGCATCTTTGCGATCCTGGGGCCCAATGGATCGGGAAAGACCACGCTGATCAAGACGGTGCTGGGAATGGTCGTCCCCGACAAAGGGACAATTTCGGTCATGGATACCTCCATTAAGAATGGCTGGAAATATCGTAAGGAAATAAATTACCTGCCCCAAATAGCCAATTTTCCGGGCAATCTTAAGGTGAAGGAGTTGATAAGTATGATCAAGGACATCCGGCAAAGGCCCAGTGAGGAAGAAAAATTGATCGATCGCTTTGGATTGGAACCGTTTTTGGACAAAAAGCTTACCAATCTATCCGGGGGCACCAAACAGAAGGTGAATATTGTTTTGGCCTTTATGTTCGATAGTCCGTTGATCATTTTGGACGAGCCTACCAATGGCTTGGACCCCTCTGCCCTTATCCGCTTAAAGGAATTGATCGTCGAGGAAAAGGCCAAGGGCAAGACTTTTTTGATCACCTCGCACATTATGCAGTTTGTAGAGGAAGTTTCCGATGAGATCGTTTACCTATTGGAAGGAAGTATTTATTTTAAGGGCAATATCCCGGAACTGAAGGCCAAAACGGGAGAGACCAATTTTGAACGTGCCATAGCGGCCATATCAATCTAAAATTATCATGGTTAAAATTTTAAAATACAGTTTTTACGACCTTATCCGTAGCCGGTGGAGCTATGTGTATTTCCTGTTCTATCTGCTGCTGGGCTTTGTATTGCTGTTCCTGAACAACGAGCTGTCCAAGGCGGTAATTACCCTAATGAACGTTATTATCATTTTGGTACCGCTGATAGGCACTATCTTTGGGGTGATGTACTTTTACAACTCCAAGGAATTTACGGAACTTTTGTTGGCACAGCCCATAAAACGTTCCTCCATCTTTTTGGGGCAGTACCTGGGGGTGTCGGGTTCGCTTACCATGAGCCTAGTGCTGGGATTGGGGATCCCATTTGTTCTGTACGGACTTTTTGAGAGCGATGCCATATGGGATTTTTCCCTTTTGCTCGTCACCGGTGCCTTTCTGACCATGATCTTTACGGCCCTGGCCTTTAATATTGCGCTGTCCAACGAAAACAGGATCAAGGGTTTTGGATATGCCGTCCTGGCCTGGTTGTTTTTGGCCGTAATCTATGATGGGCTGTTCCTGATGTCGCTCATCATTTTTGAGGAATATCCGTTGGATACCTTTTCCCTATTGGCCACCATGTTCAATCCCATAGATCTTTCCAGGACCTTAATATTGTTAAAATTGGATATTTCTGCCCTCTTGGGATATACCGGTGCTATCTTTAAGCAATTTTTTGGGACCGATGCCGGACTGATCGCTTCTATCCTTATGCTTTTAATATGGACCTTGGTCCCTGTTTGGAGGTTGGGCCGTGTCTCTAAAAGAAAGGACTTTTAAACGTTATAGATTTTTGATCGCCACAAAATCCCATATTACGGTATCCTTCGGGTATTTTTTATTGGCCGCCTTGCTGGGCGTTCTGTTACGGACATTTATGGTAATGCCCATTCCCGTTAATTATCGTTTTATAGTGCATACCCATTCCCATATTGCCCTGTTGGGGTGGGTATATATGGCACTGACTACTGTATTGTACCATCTTTTTTTAAGCGGGGAGGGGGTAGGCAAAAAGTATAAAAGAATCTTTTGGTTTACCCAACTCAGCCTCCTTGGTATGCTTTTTTCCTTTCCCTTTCAGGGATATGCCCTGTTTTCCATTACGTTTTCTACCCTGTTCCTATTGGCGTCCTATTGGTTTGCGGCCTTTTTTATGAAGCATACACCTAAGCCCCTAAAGGATAGCTATGCGTATAAATGCCTCCGGATGGCGCTTTGGTTTATGATCGGTTCCAGTATAGGGCCATGGGCCATGGGACCTATTATGACCCTCTTGGGACCGGAATCCGTTTGGTATAGGTTGGCCATATATTTCTATCTGCATTTTCTTTACAACGGATGGATGATCCTTGCCCTAACGGGACTGTTTTTTTATGTATTGGAACAACGGCAGATCAAGATTTCGCAACGGGCGTTCAATTCTTTCTTCCTGTATACGGTCCTGGGAATTATACTCAGTCTTTTTCTTTCCGTGCTTTGGACCAAGCCTATGATTATTTTTTATGTTTTGGGGGGACTCGGGGCTTTGCTGCAGTTGATCGGATTTTTTGTCCTGTTCCGGGTCTGTTTGGATAACCGGTCTTTAATGAAAACGGCTTTCTCCAAACCCCATTATAGCATGTTATTGTTGATCGCATTGCTGTTGACGGTCAAAATGGTCTTGCAGTTGTTCAGTACCTTCCCATATTTCGCCAATTTGGCCGCTACCGTACTGGATTTTACCATTGGGTACCTGCATTGGACCTTTTTAGGGGTAATTACCATTGGGATTTTCTTTTTCCTGGATTATTTTGGATTGATAAAACTTACAAGAATAGGTTTTATAGCCTATTTGATGGGTTTTATATTTACTGAAGCTTTCATATTTTATAAGGGATTGGCCGCATGGCAAAGATGGTCGTTATTTGATGGGTATCTAGAATACTTGGCCCTTGGCAGCCTCTTGATCCCTATGGCCCTTATACTGATTCTATGGGATTCCAGGTACAAAGGTTCAAAGTCTATAAGTTAGATTATTCTTTTGTCTTTCATAACTCTTAACTCATAACTCATAACTTCTTTCCTCTTTTGCCATGTCTAGGCTCCCCGTCCCCTATGTTGATAGATCTGCATATAGAGCATGGTAGACATTTTCCGGGCCCTGTTTTTGGCGGTCCAGGCTACCTCGCCATCGAAGAGTTCGTCTATAGTGGCGAACCATTCGTTCAACCAGAGTCCAAAGTGTTCCGGGGTTATGGTATGGTCCATTTTTTCATCTACCTCTTGGTGCGCTATAATAGGATTTCCCATGTATTTGCGCTGTAACAGGAGATGGCTCTCCCAAAAATCGGTCAATAATTCCAAATGACTGTCCCAATCGGTGATTATACCGTTAAAAATGGGTCCAAGTACGGGATGCTTTCTTATTTTAGCATAGAAAGTGACCACTAATAGGTTTACATCCTTTCGCTCCTTAATTTCCCGTTTTGTCGTCATTGTCTTATTTTTATGCTTTATAGTAAAGATGGCTTATTATGAAGTGCACATCCTGTAATTGTTTTCGAGGTTTCCGGTACAAAGATACGGCATGCTATTCAAAGTCTACCGACTATGGGCCCTGCTGCGCAAAGTCTCCCGACTTTGAGCTTCATTATCCGTAGTCATTATCGGACATGACCTTAAAAACGATATTGTTCAATTGTGCGTTCACCGGTATCTGGCAGGCCAAGCGACTTTGGGCATTGGTGCCATCCAGTTTGGAGAGGGTCTTTCTTTCGGCTTCGTCCAACATCCCACTGATCTCCCCTTCAATGATCTGGATATGGCAGGTCCCGCACCACGCCCTTCCCCTACAATCGCCCCATTCCTCCATGTATTTGTCAAATAGCAG
>DATGQM010000019.1:0-4050 GCA_035304205.1 Arenibacter sp.
TGGATCTGGTATGGGTATTCGTATTTACTTTCTTCTATTTGGTATAATTGATTATTAATCTGGATTATCTGTCGAACGACATTAAAATATATATTTAAAAATGGCACACGATCAACATAAGCTTGAGATTTTTAGGGGGTATTGGAAATTTAAATCGAACACTCAAAAGATATGGGGGGTATTGGTCTTTCTTACATTGGTTACCGCTGTGGAGGTATTTTTGGGAATTGTAAAACCTACCTTCCTGACCCATACCTATATCCTTGGAATGAAATCGCTGAATTGGATATTTATTATTCTTACCCTGGTGAAGGCCTACTATATCGCATGGGATTTTATGCACCTCAGGGATGAAAGAACCTCGTTCAGGAGAATTATAGTATGGACTCCTGTATTCCTGATCTCCTATTTGATATTTATTCTTCTTTTTGAAGCGGATTATGTACATAACGTCTTTCTGGAAGGGCTGACTTCCTGGAACTTCTAACGAATTATTAACAACTAAAAAGGCGGTTTAACAACCGTCTTTTTTATTTTTGTAGGGTTTGTAAAGAATTCGCTTTAAACTCATTATAGACTTTCGTTGCGATCGTAATTTCCAAAATATGAAATGAGCATGACCGATAACCGGTCGCAAATACGAATGAAGATATGCGAAATCGAAGATTCATGAACACCTTAAGAAACAATAAAAAAGGATGTGAATAATTACATATGACCGTTAAAAAACAATAAACATCTACATATGAAAAAAACATTTGTATTGGTTACCTTGTTTGTAATGCCTATCCTGATATACCTTTTTTTTGCATCGGGGGTGACCAACTTTGGAAAATTGGCCATGCTGACGGAAAATGTCCCGGAGTTGCATTTTTCCCAGGAAAAAGTGCGCTTAGCGGATAAGATCACCATTCTGGGCTTTTTGGGAAGGGATGTACAGCATCAACAGGCACAGGCCTTTAACCTGAACCAGAAAATATATAAACGGTTTTATCCGTTCAATGATTTTCAGTTGGTCATGGTGATGCCCAAGGGTACGGAAAAGGCGGTAGGGGAGTTGACAACGGAGCTGGGGCAATTGACCGATGTGGAAAAATGGAATTTTGTTTATGGGGAGGAAAGGGAGATCAGGAATTTCTTCTCGACCCTTGGGACCGATCTGGCCCTTGGGGATGATCTGGGAACCCCATATGTATTCATCATAGACAAGGAACGGAATCTTAGGGGCAGGAACGATGATGCGGACGAAGGGGTCAAATATGGATTTAACACCCTTTCCGTCGCCGACCTGAACAATAAGATGGAGGATGATGTCAAGACTATTTTGGCCGAATATCGTATGGCCCTAAAAAAGAATAACGCTGAAAGAAAAAATAATGCAAAAGAATAAATATACCTATGTTTGGGTCTCCTTTGTAATCCTGGTCTTTGGGATTATTTTTATTCCCAAGATCATAGATCGGGTAAAGAAGGGAAATGTAGTGGAAAACGACAGGATAAACCTAAAGGACGGTAATGAAAACCTGGCCTACGTGGAAATGAACGGGGAAAGACGGAAAGTGCCCCCCTTTGCCTTTCTGGACCAGGATAGCCTAATGGTCACTGATCGGGATTATAACGGCAAGGTCTATTTGGTGGAGTTTTTCTTTACTTCCTGCCCTACCATCTGCCCCATTATGAACCGGAACCTGGTGCAATTGCAGGAAGAGTTTAAGGACTTCGAGGATTTTGGGGTGGCCTCCTTCACCATAGATCCGGAGCACGATACCCCATCGGTCCTAAAGACCTATGCGGAAGAATATGGCATCACGGATATGGATTGGCACCTTATGACCGGGGAAATAGCGGATATCTATGAACTGGCCAATACCGGATTCAGTATTTTTGCCGCCCAAATGCCCGAAGCCGCAGGGGGTTTTGAGCATGCGGGCCTCTTTGCGCTTATCGATAAACAAGGGTTTATCCGATCCCGAATGGATAAGTTCGGAAATCCGATCGTCTATTACCGTGGGGCGATTACCGAGGAGGAAGGAGAGAATGATCACGGGGAGGAAGAGCAGATATCGATACTAAAACAGGATATTAAAAAATTATTGGAAGAGTAAATGGGGACTATAGCGGTAAAGGAACGAAAATTTAACAGGCTCATCAATCTCGTATCCGTAGTGATACCCTTGGTGATCGCCATACTCTTCGGGGTTAAATTGCCCAACGTGGAACCTCTAAGTTTCCTACCGCCCATCTATGCATCCATTAATGGACTTACCGCTGTTTTGTTGGTAATTGCGGTTTTGGCGGTGAAACAGGGAAAGCTGCTGTTGCACCAAAGAATAATGACTAGCTGTATAGGGCTCTCCCTAGTGTTTTTGATATTGTACATAGCCTATCATATGACATCGGAATCCACGAAATTTGGAGGTGAGGGAGCTATAAGATATGTGTATTATTTTATATTGATATCACATATTCTCTTATCCATCATAATCGTACCTTTGGTCCTGCGTACCTTTGCCAAGGCCTATTTAAAAGATTTCGAATCCCATAAGAAACTGGCAAGGTATACCTTCCCGATCTGGTTGTATGTGGCGGTAAGTGGAGTAGTGGTTTATTTAATGATATCTCCTTATTATGGAAATTAAATCTTTTTTCGCCACCTGGGCGCTCGATTTTATTAGGGGTAAATATTTTAGTTTTGTCCTTGTCCTTATTTTAGTACTGATGCCGCAAATGGCGGAGGCGCAGTGCGCCATGTGTAGGGCCGTTCTGGAAAGCGAGGGCAATACCTCGGTAGCCGAAGGTATCAATAACGGAATAGTATATCTAATGGCCGTTCCGTACCTGCTGGTGGCAGGTATCTTCTTTATTATTTATAAGAAGATGAGACCGAAAGTAAACCCTGATCTGGATACCCCTAATTAAATACCACCCATGCGGATGGTGGTATATGGATATTGTGTTTACTGCTGATCCCATTTATTGGGATAACGGAAAATTACATGCTTGGGATGTGTAAATCCGATGTATTTTTTGGCCAATGTCCCGGTTTTAACATTCCCTTAAGGTTATTGCTGTAACATTTTTCATTTTATAGGGTCTTATAAATGAATCAATCTAGCCTTTATGTTCGATATTGAGAGGTGGCAGGAGATTTTTGATGCCATTCGAAAAAATAAATTGCGCACTTTTCTCACGGGTCTTTCCGTGGCATCGGGCATATTTATCCTAGTAATCTTATTGGGATTCGGACAGGGGATGCAAAATGGGATCGCCCAGGAGTTCGAAAGCGATGCGAGCAATAGGATCGGGGTTTGGACCCAGGTTACGACGGAAGGCTATAAAGGCCTGAATCCCGGTCGCATCATTCAATTGAAGAACGATAATTACAATTTTATAGAATCCAGGTTTGCGGACCAATTGGATCATAAATCGCCCCAATTCCGGGTGAGGAACGTTACTATCCGATACAAGCGGGAATTGGGAAACTATTCCGTACAGGGGGTTTCTCCGGAATTTCAGCAAATAGAGAATCAATTTATAAGTAAAGGCCGGTATATAAACTACAAGGACGAGGAAAATGTGTCCAAAGTAATCGTGATCAGCAATAAAATATGGCGCGAACTATTAAAGGGAGTTGAAAATCCTATCGGTGAATTTTTGGAGATAGCCGGGATAAATTTTCAGATTATCGGGGTATATGGCGATAAGGGCGGGGATAGGGAAGAGGACAGATTGTTTGTTCCCAGTACTACCGGACAACGGGTCTTTAACGGAAACGACAAGTTGGATATGATGTTCTTCACCTTAAAACCGGCTAATACCTTTGAGGAATCCCTGGCGCAATCCATCCAATTTAGCTCGGATATAAAAAAGTATTTGCAGGAAAGCCACATTGTTGCCCAACAGATCCCAGTGCTATAAATACCTTCAATACCTTGGAAAACCTTAAACGTTTCCAGAATTTGAACGGAGGGATCAAATTTTTCTTTTGGTTCGTGGGGATATGTACCATTGTTGCCGGTGTAGTAGGGGTGGGCAATATCATGTTGATCA
>DATGQM010000020.1:0-23673 GCA_035304205.1 Arenibacter sp.
AAACTATAGGCAATTGGATACCCGTTCTGGACGCATCCCAAAAAGGATCGGTCATAAAGATATTGTCCAATTCGGAAGAAGGGGGCACGCTCCTAAAACTACTTGTTGAAAAAGAGATACTGACCTTCGGTGAGTTCGATCTTTCCAGTGCCGAAAAGGTATTCCAATCCAATAAGGACGATGCCAGGGGGATTCAATTATTCGACCAGGTAAAAAATAAGATCCAAGAGGAAAGGAAGGCCTTCGATTCCAAATTGCAGAAGTTTATGGCCCTTGCCGAAGAAAAATCCGGAAATCCCGCAAATGGGGAAAAACTCTTCCAGACCTGCCTGATGTGCCATAGCGTAGGCGATAAGGGATACAGTTATGCCCCGGCATTGGACGGCTCGGCATTAAGGGAGAACGAGGCCCTGTTGACGGCGATCTTAGATCCGGATGCGGCCTTGGAAAGCAGTTACGCCATATATAGGGTTACCAAGAAGGATGGGGGCAATATGGAAGGGTATCTGGTTAAGAAGGACGATAGGGGCACCACTATCGGATTCATGGGCGGTACCAGTCAATTTATCCAGACATCGGATATAAGAACCCAAGGATATCTAGGGGGACGTTCCTTTATGCCCAAAGGCCTGATAGAGAATTATTCGGATGAACAGGTTTCTGATCTGTTGGCGTATATCGGGACATTGAGGTAAAGGAGTTAAAGAGTTAAAGAGTTAATGAGTTAAGAGTTATGAGTTAAAGAGTTATGAGTTAAAGAGTTAATTAGTTATGGGTTAAAGAGTGAACCTGCTTTGAAAAGTAGTTTATAGCATTTATTCAACAAAAGGTCGATTTTTAAAAACAATAACTTTTTGATTATCAGATATAAATAAAATAATAGAAATCAAAATACTTAGCTTTTTAACTCCTTAACTTTTTAGCTTGAGTTTACGCAGTAAAATCATAGTTAATCAATAAATAAAATAGGATATGACCAGACATTATGGAATGTTTCAATTTAAGGAAGGCATAAGCAATGCCGATATCGAAAAATGCTTTATCACCATGAAAGCAATGGTAGGAAAGATACCTGGATTGTTAAATATGGAGTACGGCCCCTATGACAGCAGTGAAGGGATGAACGAGAGCTTTACCCATGGCTTTATCATGACCTTCGATGGTCCGGCGTCCCGGGAGGCCTACCTGCCCCATCCCATCCATGAAGAGGTAAAGGACTTTGTAGTTCCAAAATTGGAACGGGCGGTGGTTTTCGATTTTAATGTATAATTAAAAATTAGGTGTATGGACACAGATCATAGGTCTATTGTAATGCTGGGCTGTTTTGATACCAAGGGAGAGGATTTTTCCTATCTCTATCAATCTCTAATAGCCAATTATCAGCTTATCATTACCATTAACACGGGGGTCATGGAAACTTCGGTCGACTTCCCTATCGATGTCGACAATGGGTCGGTTGCCGCCGCTTCGGGGACGACCGTAGAGGCCATCAGGGATTCGGGAGATCGTGGGAAGGCCGTGGAATTGATGGGAAAGGGGGCAGCGGCCATCCTAGCGGACCTTGCCTCCCAAGACCGGATAAAGGGCGTAATAGGAATGGGCGGTGGAGGCGGTACCTATATCATCCTGGAAGCCATGCAGCCGGTCCCCTTGGGCATTCCCAAATTTTGTCTCAGCACCGTTGTGGCCAAGGACCTTTCCAGGCAGATCGGGGTCAAGGACATTACCCTTATGTCCTCCGTGGTGGATGTGGCGGGACTCAATAGCATCAGTAGGCTGCTGATCATGCAGGCCGCAGCGGCTATCAGTGCCATGGCAGGGGTAGAGGTGGATGCCGCGGGCGAGATCAAAAAAAATATCGCCATCAGTATGTTCGGGAATACCACGAAATGTGTGGACGAATGTACCCGACTCTTAAAGGCAGCAGGCTATGAGGTTATGGCCTTCCATGCGACCGGTGTCGGGGGATCTACAATGGAATCGCTTATCCGCGAAGGTGTTTTTGATGCGGTACTGGATATTACCACTACCGAACTTGCCGATGAACTTTGTGGCGGTATTTTAAGTGCGGGCCCGGAGCGGTTGACCGCCGCCTCAGAAATGGGAATCCCCCAAATAGTGGTGCCAGGCTGCTTGGATATGGTAAATTTTGCCCAATTGGATACCGTCCCCCAGGAATACGGATCAAGACAGCTATATAGTTGGGCACCGGACGTAACGCTCATGCGGACCAATATAGAAGAAAACAAGCAATTGGGAAAACTCCTTGCGGACAAATTGAATACCGCCAAAGCAGCTGTGGAAATTTTATTGCCCTTACAGGGAATTTCCCAGATCGATAGGCAGGGGCAGCTTTTTTATGATCCGGAAGCAAATACCGCCCTGTTCGGATCCATAAGGGAAAATACGCAAGACCATATCCCCGTTGTGGAAATCGATGCCCATATTAACGATGAAGCCTTTGCCAAGGCCTTAGTGCGGCACTTATTGAAATTGATCGAATAAAGATCAAGGGAAACCTTCTAATTACAACAAAATAAAATTATATGCCAAATAAATGGACCGGGAAGGGGAACCCCTATACCCGGGAAGAAGTTAGACAGCGGTTACAAAAAACATTGGCCCAGAAAAAGGCCATTATAGGCGCAGGGGCAGGAACCGGAATTAGTGCCAAATTTTTGGAAAAGGGCGGTGCCGACTTCCTGATCGTATATAATTCCGGTCGCTTTAGAATGTCCGGCCACGGCTCTACGGCCGGATTGATGGCCTATGGGGACGCCAATGCGGTGGCCATGGAAATAGGTGAATTCGAGGTACTCCCCGTGGTGGAAGAAATCCCGGTTTTTTGTGGGGTACACGGATCCGATCCCCGAAGACGGATGTGGCATTTTCTAAAACAGGTAAAGGCCATGGGATTCTCCGGCATCAATAATTTTCCCACCCATTCCATTGTAGATGGCCAATTTAGGGATATTCTGGAAGAGACCGGGATGGGTTTCTATAAGGAAGTAGAAATGGTACGCTTGGCATCGGAAATGGATCTTTTTTCCTGTGTCTATGTGGCCACCCCCGAAGAAGCGGTTCAGATGGCGGAAGTCGGGGCAGATGCCATTATAGCCCATGTGGGGACCACCGTAGGCGGATCTATCGGGGTGGTAGGTGCAACAGTGGATATGGACTTCGCCATAAAACGGACCCAGGAGATCATAGAAGCGGGCCGCAAAATAAATAGGGACATTATTTTTTTGGCACACGGCGGACCTATAAATACCCCGGACGATGTCAAGGTGATCCTGGAGAATACGGATGCCCACGGTTTTGTCGGGGCCTCCTCACTGGAACGGATGGCCGTGGAATCTTCCTTGACCGCATTGACACGGGAATTTAAATCATTGGAATTATAGGCCCCGTTACATAATAGAATAGGCGGCCCGATCTATCAATAAAACCCAAACCAAACCAAAATAAATATGGACAATTTATCAAAAGCCGACAGCTCGCACAAAAGAAACCTTTTCCTGGGTTGTTTTATAGCCTTATTGACCACGGCATTCGGTTTTATCACGAGGGTATTCCTGGTGGATACCTGGAGCGAGGCCTTCGACCTGAATCCGGCACAGGCCGGAAGGCTGATGGGTATCGGTATTTGGCCATTTTTTGTGGCCATCATATTTTTCAGTCTGCTGATCGATAAGATCGGTTATAAGGTAGCCATGATATTCGCCTTTGTGGGTCATATGACCTGGGGCATAATGGGGTATCTCGCCTATCAATACTTACAATCGGGGGAAATCGGCACGGCCTATAATCTTTTATACTGGGGGAGCCTGGTATTCGCACTTGGGAACGGTACCGTAGAGGCCTTCATCAATCCCGTTGTGGCCACTATGTACAGCAAGGAGAAGACCAAATGGCTGAACATCCTGCATGCCGCCTGGCCGGGCGGACTGGTACTTGCCGGGATTATCGTGATAGGCATGGGGAACGTGGAATGGTGGATAAAGATCGTCATCACCGTGGTGCCGGCCATAATGTATTTCCTGATACTGATCAGGCAGGAATTCCCACCGAACGAAAGAGTGGCGGCAGGTGTAAGCTATAAGGAAATGTTGCAGGAGTTTGGGGTGGGCGGCGCTTCATTGGTAGCCTTTTTGGTAGTGCTCCAACTCTTCGATTTTTTCGGGCCGGGACCGGACGATCATTTAATGCGGTATGGGTTCATCGCCATTGGTTTGCTCATGGTCGGGGCGTTCGGGTGGTATGTCCGCACCCTGGGACGGCCCATATTGTTGTTCCTGTGCTTTATCATTATGCCCCTCGCCACCACCGAGCTGGGTACGGATTCTTGGATCCAGTCCATTATGCACGGAATCGGGGGCAGTGAAGGATTCGATGCCGGATGGGTGCTGATCTATACCTCCGCCATCATGCTGGTGCTCCGACTTTTCTGCGGACCTATATTGCACCGGGTGTCTCCCTTGTACCTATTGGTCATTAGCTGTGTACTGGCCATTTTCGGGCTGTACTTTTTATCCATATCCACGGGATGGTACATTTTTGTCGCTGCGACCCTATATGGGCTCGGCAAGACATTTTTCTGGCCCACTACTTTGGGGGTCGTTGCCGAACAGACCCCAAAAGGCGGGGCACTGACCCTGAACGCGGTCAGTGGTATCGGCATGCTCACCGTGGGCATGTTGGGGGCTCCGATAATAGGTGCCTTTCAATCCAATTCGCAGATCGAACAGCTAAATGCCTCCCAGGAATTGGCAGAAGCTGTCCCCACGGTGCTATTGGCCGATGGGAAGGTAGACCTGCCCTTAAAGGACGGGACGATCTATTCCTTTATCGATTTCCAGACGTTGGACATGGTGAAATTCGACGCCGTCATATCGGATACGGATAATCCCGAGGAAATAAATTCGATAGTAGCGGAATTAACAACTCAGGGGACCCAAAGAGCCTTGGCGAAGGTCATTGTTTTTCCGGTAATCATGTTGATATGCTATTTGATCTTGATCTTTTATTTCCGATCTAAAGGAGGGTACAGGCCGGTTGAAATCAAAAGAATGAAGCTATAAACTACTTTTCGGGGAAGGCCTAAAAATTAATGGACGATGGAATTTATAAATAACAGACCTTATTTCAATCCAATATGTATTCTTTTTATGATTATTTTAGGTTCCTGCAATAACAGGACCTCTAAATTAAACGAAAGGACAACACAGCTTACTATGGATCATTCCAATTATTCGGACGATGTATCGTTCATGAAGGATTATATCGACATTATTGAGCTTTCGGATATTTCCGGAAATGCAAAAATTGCCGTTTCGGCCGCTCTACAAGGTCGGATAATGACCAGTAGTTCCGCTGGTCCCAAGGGCCGTAGTTATGGCTGGATCAATAGGGAACTGTTCGAATCCGGACAGATCATGGATCATATGAACGCCTTTGGCGGGGAAGAACGGTTTTGGATCGGCCCGGAAGGGGGCCAATTTTCTGTTTTTTTTAAGGAGGGGGATGCCTTTACTTTGGAGACTTGGCAAACGCCCGCCCTGATCGACACGGAACCTTTTGAGGTAAAAAGTATAAGCCCGGAGAAGGCCGTATTTACCAAAACGGCCTCCCTTGTTAATTATTCCGGATTCAAATTTGATTTGGGAATAGATAGGGAGGTGTCCATTTTATCCATGGAAACGGCTTTCGATGAATTGGGCTTTGATCCCATGGAAGGTGTTAAGGTAGTGGCCTATAGGACCAGTAATACATTAACGAATATAGGTAATGCCGATTGGAAACGGGAAACGGGACTGTTATCGATCTGGCTATTGGGCATGTTCAACCCATCACCGGAAACTACCGTGGTGATTCCATTTATTGATGGGGACGGGGAGTTGTTGGGCAAACGGGTGAACGATGACTACTTTGGCAAGGTTCCCGCCGAACGTTTGATCGTAAATGAGGGCGTTATCTACTTTAAGGCAGATGGTCTGGAGCGAGGTAAAATAGGTCTGTCGCCTAGCAGGGCAAAAAACATCCTCGGATCATATGATGCGTCCAATCAGATTCTGACCTTGATCAAGTACAACAAACCCGATAATAATACTTCTTATGTTAATTCCCTTTGGGAGATTCAGGATGATCCCTTTAACGGGGATGCCATCAATTCTTACAATGATGGTCCGCCCAAACCCGGTATGAAGCCATTAGGACCGTTTTATGAGCTGGAAACCTCATCCCCCGCCTTCGAATTAACGGCCGGGACAAGTGGAACGCACGATCAGATTACATGGCATTTGGAAGGCGACGTAGATCAGCTTTCCAAAATATCAAAAAAAATATTTGGGGTATCCATAAAGGAGATCACCGATGTATTTGTGGGATCGGGTATTAATAAAAATTAATCGAATTTAAAAGTAGCAAAGGGTTCCGGCAATTCTAATCGTTCTAATGCCAAATCGATGATGTGTTGCTTATCCCTACTACTAAAGTCCGCATAGCTTTCAAAGGCCAGGTTCAAATAGTCATCTGTTGGAATTACGAATTCGATTAATGTATATTTCTCCGGATCTATGAATTTTCCCTTTCCTACAATTTTATGAAAATCATCAAATTGTTTGTTTGTCTTTTCAGGGATTAATCCGCGATTAAGTAAAATTATAGGTGCCGAGTATAAAGGTTTCCCGTATAATACCTTTAGAAAAAGCGGAATTGTGATGTAGGTTACCCCGTTTTCCGTCTCAAAATTGGTGATTTCAATATTTCTGGATTGTATGAAGTTCTGTACTGCTTGCATGACTATTATTTTTTAAATTGAGTTGTATAATCGGTCGGAATTTCTGCCAACACACATCGTTACGGATTTGTCCTGCAACAACACATATACATTTTATTCAAATAGACTGCTTTCATACCTCTATTACTTAATCTAGGGCAAACATAAAATAAATTTATTAATCTACAAAATCTATAGGGTAAATAGTTTTATATTTTATTGTGCCATTTTATAGTAAGGGACCGGACGTGGTATAGGCAATATAGTGGGGCAGGGGATAGCGATCTAAAAGTCCCTTAGAAGGATGGGGATAGCCGACTTTCATATGGGTATTCAAATTAAAATAGCGGGGACATGCCCCGCTATTTTAATTTATCCGTTATGAATTACTCTTTTTATTCAAACGAATTCATTAAATCGAATATTATTTCTAAATGATTCTAAAATTATATCTTGACCAATTCCTGTTTGCCGCTGGTCTTGATCTCCAGTTTTAAACTGGCGTCTTCCGAGGCGGAAAACTTGCAGTCGACCTTTATCTTATGATTTCCGTTACCGATCGTCATGCTTTCCGGATCTAAGGGAATTTCCTTGATCTTGTTCCAAGACCTATCGTATAGGACCGCTTCCTTCCCTCCATCGTATTTAAGGTACTCGCCCTCTTTGATCGATACGTTTAAATGGATCTTTTTGAAATTATCCACTTCCAATGTTATATCGGACACCTTAGTATTCATGGTGGTCAAAATAAACTTCATGGGTTGGACGGCGTTTACATTTTCATACGAAAATTCGGACCATACAGGCTCTCCCGGTTGTCTTATTTTTAGCTCGTGCTCAAATCGCTGCACGGACCAAGGGATTAGGTTCCAGCTATTTTCCGATAATGTTTCCAATGAAAATTCATCCTTGATATTTTCCATTCGTTTCTTTTGGCCATCGGTAAAGGCTCCGCCCAACCTTGCTTTTTCCCATTGTTTTATCTTCTCCAATATTTCATTCCCAAATCCGTTCTTGCCCACAAGATCCACGGAGGTGACCAAGGCATAACCGGCATCAAAGGCGGCACTTCTGGCCAACATCCATTCTATGTCCTCTAGGCTGGTGTTTTCCCTCATGCTGAACCATCCTAGCATGGAGGGAATAAAATTCCTCCTAAAATAATCCTGGTTCAATAATCGATAGGAGGTCTGACTTTCCCTAAATCCTGCATACCATGGTTCTCCCCAGTTCATACGGGTAAACATGTGCCAAAAATAATGTCCGGGCCTGCTGGCATCCATAATAAAATCGTTCTTGATCTCCGAAGATAGATTGCTATACCAGGCATCCACAAATAATAACTCCCCATAGGAACCCATTCCCGTTGAATAATTGCCCTCCAAACCGTCGAACGATATTTGTTTTAATCCGGTCTTGTTGTACAGATCGGCAATTCTTGTAGCCATTTCAACTCCTAGATCATTATTGGTCAAGAACGTTTTGTAAGCGTGGTCCGCCAATTTCGATATTTTATTTCCTGCCTTATGGTTATTTGCCCGGGTCCCGAAGGCCCCACGTTGACAATTTATCAAAATCCAGGGCGCTGTTTCCGAAACGCTTTCATATTGGATCAATTCTTCACCGATTACGACCGCATGGAGATTATTGTTGCTCATTTCCTTAAAAAAGGCGGGGTCCTTAATTTCAATATTTTTTTCCGTTGCATCAATATCGTTTACAAGTACACTGCTCCCTACCTTTCCCAATCTTTCATCCGGGACCGGAGTTACATAGGGATCATTTGTTGTTATAAAATTTGAAAGTGTATGGACTCCCAGTTTGATACCTTCCTGTTCCGCTTTGTCCACACATTCTTTCATACTCTCCCAATTGTTGGGAAAACTATTCTTGTGCAGGTCAAAATGCCCCCAATTTGAAAAGGGTCCGGGGTGGTACAGGTATTTTAATCCGGCCTTTTTGGTCAGGGCGATGGCCTCATCTATCGTCGATGTTCCGAAATCCTGGATCAGGTATGCCGAGGTCGCATCTCCAGAGCGCTTGCTCCATACCCCGTCGATCATGGGGTGGGGCAATCCTTCGTTAAGTTCGATGGCTTCCAAGGTATTTAAAACTTCCTCCGGGGGGCAACCGAAAAGGGCGATCTTAGAACCTAGGATACCCTCATCCTGGTATGCAGGTGCCTCATAAGGTTCGTGTCCCATGGCGGCAACGACCCTATTCTTGTCCCTGTTCCTGGTGTATGCCTGCAAAGAACTCCCAAATTCTTTGGGCAATGCGGTATCCCCCCGATAAAGAATATTTAAAGTGTCCGAAATATCGACCAGACTCGTCGTTCCAAAAATATCGAAGGATGGGGTGGAGTCGTCCTCATTGGAGGGATATCCGCCCAGCGTTCTCATGTTCAGGGCCTGTATCCCTATAGAAAAATCCTTGTTGCGGACAACGCCTACGGTCTCGCCGATCGTTTCCTTGATATTGGTCTCGAAAGGGCCCCATAGGACCAATTCTATTTGATCTTCCTTGGTGATCGAAATTAATTCGAGGGTCAGATAGCGTTCTTTCTCCACAACTTTCACTTGGGCCTCTATATTGTTTTTTTGATATTTCAGTGCAAGGAGTCCCCCATCTTCCGTTATTTCGACAGCTGACGGATATTCCAGTTCCCCGTTCATCCTAATGGCCATAATAGATTTGGGATCGGGGCCTTCATAAAAATATTCTATCCGATTTTCTGTATCGGTCAGGGCCGTTATGCTGCCGAGCGTGTTAAATCCGATATTTAAATTTCCGGCGATATACGCATTATCGGTATTGGTGCTGCATGATATGGTCCATGCCAGTAAAAGATATACAGCGATTTTTATAGATGTTATTTTCATTTGTAGGTATTTATATATTGTCCGCCTATCGGCGGAAATGGAACAGGAAACTTTCCTATTTTAATTATAAGCATAATTTAGATCATAAAAAGAGGCTGCCAAATACAGCCTCTTTTCTTCAAATTAACTAACCCAACAACTCAAATTGGATTTTTTATTGCAGGGGGTCAAAACTTCCCCCTGGCCACCCATTGGTCTGTTCCAAATTAGGATTTTTATTCAGATCGTTCTGGGGAATATCGAAAAAATAATATTGATCCAGATAATTAATTGCCACCCCATTTTCTAAAATACTTCCAAATCTTTCTACACTTCTTAATTCGGTCGTAAAATAGGTGTTATAGACAATAGGATCGTTCAGATCTATTGAACCGTTCAACACGCCTTGTTCCAGCGCTATTCTGTCATCCAATATTTCATTGGATGGATCAAGGGCATCAAATGCATTAGTTTTGGTGATTCTATATCCCTGGCGTACGGACCCGTTGATTATATCGTACATTCTTCGTCTTCTAAGATCGGATGAGCGTTTTCCTTCAAAGGCCAGCTCCAACCTTCTTTCCAACATTATTGCGTTACGGAGTGCATCCATATCCATTCCGGCCTGTAATCCATAAAGTCCGTCACCCCCAGGCTCCAGACCGGCCCGTTCCCTAATCTGTACCAAGGCCGTATAGGCTTCCCCGGATAGTCCGATTTCGTTGGCAGCTTCGGCCCAATTCAATAATACTTCCGCAAATCGTATTTCGATCCAATCCGTAGGGGACGATAAGCTTGCAGCGCCACCTTCTATGGAACCATCTATTGCCTTTCTACAGCTAAAACTAGTAGGGGTTATTCTGGCATCGGCCTGTCCTTCAATGGCACTTTGCTGAAAACTCCATTCCAGATCGCTGGTACGGTTGGGTGCCGGATCGTTCAATGGCCATACCGCACTGTTCCACGCAATAGAGGCCTCGAACCTGGGGTCACGGTCTACCCAAAGTACCGTTGGGTCGTAGGAATAGGCGGAGGTGGCATCATCAATGGCCTTACCGTCCTTCATCGGGAAGGCATCCACCAAGCTCCGTGTAGGTTTATTAAAGGATTCCCCGTCCGTACCCACTATAAAAGGCCTGCATCCTGCGTCCCTTCGATGGGATTGGTCCAAGGTATATCTTTTGATCATGACCGCTTCGGGATTGCCATCCGTTTCGTCAAACCATAATTCACTAAAATTGGGATGCAATCCCTTTCCATCCTCGGAAAGCATGGCTAGGGCCGCGGTATTGGCATCATAGGCGGCCTGCCAACGCCCCTTGTCCTGTGCAGGGTCAAATTGTTCACTGGCATAATTGAGCAAAACCCTACCCTTATAGGCCAAGGCAGCTGCCTTGGTTATCCGTCCATAATCCTTTCCGGGGTCGGGATATGAATGGGGCAACAATTCGACGGCCTCGTCCAGATCGCTTAAAATTTGTGCGATACATTCGGAGGTTTTGTTCCGTGGCACCTGTAAGGCCGCAATATCGGATTTATCCTTGACCTCAAGGATCAAGGGTACGCCCCCATAGGCAGATACCAATCGAAAATACAGATGTGCCCTAAAAAACAAGGCCTGTCCGGTCATTAGATCTTGTGCCTCGGCACTTAGGGATCCCGTGCCCACCTTTGCCAACAATAGATTAATATCCTTGATGGTAGTATAACTATTGGAATAAATACCCATGGACCCGGGCTGTGCCTCGCCGTACATGAATGAATTTTCCCCATGCGCATCATCCGACAGTTGGGAAGCGGTATTATCCCAACCGGGCAATGCCCTGCTATAGATATTATTTAAAAATCCGTTCGCCAAGTTCTCGTCGTTCCAGACCACATCCTCGCTTATGGCCCCTAGCGGTTTTTTATCCAAAGGGTCCTCACTACAATGTGTAAGGCACAAAAAGCAAAGAATGGCCAGCTTGTTTATATTTTTTAATTTCATCGTATCCATTTTTAAAAAGTAACGTTAATTCCTAAGCTATAGCTTTTATTGACCGGGATACCGCTACCATTGGTTTCCGGATCAAAAGCCTTGATATTACTATAGACCATAAATAAATTGGTGCCGTTTGCAAAGATATTGACCCTTTCGGCCCCTATTTTTTCAGCCAAACTAATTGGAAAGTCATATCCAATATTCAGATTCTTTAACCTTAAAAAATCTGCATCCTCTAACCAAAAGGAAGAATCCGAATCGCTGAACGGTGATCCAAAACGAGGGAGCGGGTTATTCGGATTATCCATTGTCCAGGCATTTAGCCATTGGGTATGGGAAGATTGACCGATTTCGGCAAAGGTAAATCTGTTATTTGCGGGATGATATTTTTGATGACCGGCAAATCCTTGACCAAAGGCCAGTAAACTAAACCTTTTATATTTTAGGTTCAGGCGTATCCCGTAATTTATGGACGGATTATCCCGTGCCCCGATATAGTCCCTATCGTTGTCGTCGATTATCCCATCGGGCATATTGCCTTGGGGATCTATTGCTGCCGGGCCTCTTAAGTCCTTAAAGTATAATGCCCCAATTTGTGGATCCTGGCCATATATCTTATAACCGTTTGCGATCAGATCATCCAATTGGCCTTGGGTCCTAATTATTCCTTCACTGGTCAGGCCCATGATCCTACCGGTCTCATGCCCGGAAAGCAGTTCGTACGGCCTTCTGGTCTCCGGTTCGTCCAATGTTACGTATTCCGCTTTGGAGTATCCCACATTAACACCTACCTCATAACTGAAATCCCGGGTAAGGTTGTCCTTATAGCTCACTAATCCCTCGATTCCCTTAATATCTATGGCCCCGTAATTGACCGGCCCCAGGGTAAGCCCCGAAGAAGACGGGATAAACACTTGCCTACTGCCGTATAGGTCGGTTTTTTTATTCTTAAAAAAATCGATGGTGGTAGAAAGTTTATCGTCCAGCACCTGGAAGTCAAATCCAAGATTATAGGAAATCTGCTTCTCCCAGGTAATGAACAGATCGGGTTCCGCTCCAATGGAAGTAGCACTTGATATGGTATTATCGGTTCCGAAAATAGGGCCTATCAACCCTACATTGTAATTTTGTATATAAGGGAATATTGTAGTTCCTTCGCCCGTAACATCATCATTACCGGTACTTCCTATGGAATATCGTAACTTAAAGAAATCGATAAAACCAAGATTTTCGTTAAAGAAGGTCTCTTCGCTCAGGATCCACGCCGCGGAAATAGAAGGAAAGAACCCCCAACGCTCCTCCTGCGCAAATTGAACGGATCCATCATAGCGGTAGGTCGAATTCAGGAACAACTTATTCCTAAAATTATATCCCAGGCTACCAATATAGGACTGCCTACCGGTTTCACCGGCGTTACCGTCGGCAAATTGATTCCCGACCGCTGGATTTGTGGCGAATAATTGGGATACCAAGGGCGTTAATAGGCCCCTCCTAAGGGCATAGAAAGATTTGTCGTCCCGTTCAAATTGTTCATAATTGAAAAATGCATTGACGGTATGGTCCCCAAATGTATTTTCATACCCGATCCTTGCGTTCAGTTGATAGGAGTTGGTCTCCGCAGTGGATTCCTGCAAGCTATTGGAATTGGCACCATCGTCACTTCTCACCCTGATTCCCAAGACCTCGTCGGTCAGGGAAAATCTATTGTTGGGATCTGCCGCAAAGGTAAGGTCCTCCACAATATTCCGCTGTAAGGTCCGATCATTTCTAATGTTTAATTGATTATAGGTCAGTCCGGCAGTTAATCCCTTTAAAAAAGGAACCTTGTAATTTATATCGATAATAGCGCCGATGTTCCGTGATTTTCTATCGTTCGATCCTGCCCCCAATTCTGCCAAATGGGATGGGTTCCAACCGTTAAAATTGGCCACATATTCGCCATTGTGCACTGCCGGCCCCCATCTTCCCGTTCTATTGGCCGTTCTATAAAAATCCGCAAAATCCTCATCCGCTCCATTATATCTCCAATAGAATTCATCCCGTTGGTCGCTACTGGTGTTGAGGTTCAGGGAAACGTTTAGATCCTTCGTAATGTCCACATCCACCTTGGCCCTATAATTTGTCTTGTTGTACCCTAGATTACTGAACGAACCGGTTTCCTTTATATAGGAACCAGACAAGAAATATCTTACATTGTCCGTACCTCCACTGACCGTAACGGCATGCCTATTTAACAGCGGTGTTTCCTCGGCTTGGTCCAAATAGGATCCCATTTTCAGGTTCCTCAAATATTCCATCTCCGTCTGGTTCAACCGATTGGCATCATCGGCGGGGATGTTGTTAAAATCCTGTACCCTTCCCATGATCAACGCTTGTTGGTAGGCACTGGTCATGGGAGGGACATTTGTGGGCTCCGTAGTTCCTATGGTGGAGGTAAAATTAATGGTAGGTTTTCCGCTTTTTCCCGATTTTGTTTTCACCAATACCACGCCATTCGCCGCCCTTGATCCATACACCCCCGCAGAGGCCGCATCCTTCAATATAGATACGGATTCTACCTCGCTAACGTCCAGGGCATCAAAAAGATCCTTGGTGGAAATGATATTGTCTATTACATAAAGCGGCTGGTTGTTTCCTGCAAACTGCCCGGAAGTTGCGCCCCTGATTATGATATCCGAACTTTTTCCCGGCTTTCCACCGCTTTGACTAATATTTACGCCCGCAAACCTGCCCGCAACGGCATTACTAAGGGAAGTTGCCGGTATTTCCTTGATTTCCTCAGTGGTTACGGCCGCTACGGCACTGGTTAGATTCCTTTTTATGGTGGTACCGTAGCCCACAACGACCACCTCGTCCAAGGTATTGATATCCTCTTCCATAACCACGTTCACAATAGCCGTACCGCCCACTGTAATATCTTGTGACTTGAGTCCCAGATAAGAGAACCTGAGTACATCGCCCTCTTGGGCGACAATGCTATAATTCCCATCAAAATCGGTTTGGGTACCGGTCGTGCTGCCCGTTACCAGCACATTTACCCCGGGTAGGGGCGAGCCCAGATCATCCCTAACGGTACCTGTTATTGTTTGTTGTGTTATTTCCATATTCCCTAGTAACAACGGATTACCGTTCATGGGCAACGACACAAGCACAATAAGCAGTATGGGAAATACCCTTGCCCATTTTGTACGGATCTTTTTGTACTTATTTAAGTTTTTTAATTTCATTTTTAAGGTTTTGATCGTTATTTATTCCTTTCTCTTTGGATATTCCCTATACGAAATACCATGGGCCTAATTGGTCCTAACCGGACCAATAGGATCTATTTAAAAGTCATTAAATCATTTGGTCATAATTTTTTGGAGGGTTAATTATTAAAAGTGTTTGCCGGCAATGAATATCATGTTCGATATCCGATGCGATTTTAACCTACAATTAACAATTAATCGACCTTTTGGGGACATTAGGACAAAAAAGGGGAAATAAAATGGTCCCAATGCGCATTGGGACGGGTCGGATCCAAGATTTGTTACGGAATTATTTTTAGTATGAATAATACCATAGAAAGAAAGGGCGGGAGAAAGCTTTTTAGGGTATTTTGATGCCCAACGTCAATGGAATTATTTAAATTTCATATCGGTCTTATTCCCTGTGCATATTTTGATATTCACTGGGGGTCTTTCCGGTAAAACCCTTAAAAATCCTATTGAAGGCGGATTTCGAATTAAATCCGCAGTCCCCCCCGATAGAGGATAAGGTCTGCTTTTGGTAGTGGGGATCCTTGAGTCTTCTTTTTACTTCTTCCACCCTGAAAGAATTAATATAATCGTAAAAATTCTTGCCGATATAATCGTTTAATAAAATGGACAGATGATTATTGGTTACCTTTAATTTTTCGGCCAGTTCGCTGAGTCCAAGGGTCGCATCCATATAGATCATCTCCGTTTCCATCAAAAAATTCAGTTCCGTAATTTTGTTCAAATTTTCACTCTCCAATAGGGGATCGATCGGCTTCTGGGGTTTCTTGTGGTTTATATTTTGATGCCTTGACGGGGTGTTGCCCCTATATTTCTTAAAGGCGAGGATTCCCAGGATTATTGCAATAAGGATTAAAAGAACAATGCCCATTTTTGCGATATTTCTGTCCATAAAATTGGCACTTACAACAATATCCAAATAAATGGGCCGATCGTTCCATATCCCATCATTGTTGGAGGCCTTTAAATAGAAACGGTACCTACCGCTTTTAGGTTTTGGATATCTGGCACTGGGATCTTTGCCGCTTGTCCGTATCCAATCCTTATCCACCCCCTCCAATTTATAGGCATATTGATTACGGTATGGGGAGGCATAGGAAAGGGAGGTGAATTCTACCTGAAATCGATTGGCTTTGGCGGGCAACCTTATGACCGACCCTGAATTTAAGGGTTCGGCCAGCAACAGGGTACCATCTAGCGTATCCCCAATTTTAACGACCTTGCCGTCGATGATCAGATCGATAAAAACCGGATCGGGAATAATTTTATTCGATACAAAATTATTTGGGTCAAAAAAATTGATTCCCGCGGCACCCCCAAAGAACAGGGTACCTTCCTGGGTCTGCCAACTTGCATTTTTTCTGAATTTCCCTTTTAATACCCCATCGTAGGTTGAATAATTATTAAAAGTTTCCTCCTCAATATTGAACTCTGAAAATCCTGTATTGGTGGCGATCCATAGATCCCCATCCTTATCTTCCAAAATTGAATTGACCTCATTGTCCGCTAGCCCCTCATTCTCGGTAAATCGCTGAAAATAATACCTATTATTTGCTGGTCCATTTTCCCTTAGCAGATTGAGTCCGCCTGCGGATGTCCCGAACCAGACCCGTTGTTTGGCGTCCTCATGAATTACAAAAACTTCATCGTTGCTGAGCGATTGTGGATCGTTAGGATTATGGTTAAACCTAAGAAAACTCTTGCCTCCTCCATTTTCTTGCAGTAAACTCACCCCTCCTTTGTTCATCCCTACCCAGATCCTATGTTTACTGTCCTCGAATACCGAAAATATATCGTTTAAAGGCAATGAATTGGAATTGTATTTTGAGTAACCAAAATTTTCGAATGAATAATCGCCCTCCAAACTTTCCTTCAATAAGGAAAGTCCGCCTCCGGTACCAAACCAGATCCTCCCCGAACGATCCTCCAATATTGCGCGAACGGAAGCGGAAGCTATACTATTTTCGTCCTCCTTATTATGGAGAAAATGTTTATAAACCTTTCGATCTTCATGCATCAAAAATAATCCATTGGCCATAGTGGCGATCCACATTCTTTCCTTGGAATCCCTATATATTCTGGTGATATAATTTTTGTTCAAAGCCTCAAACCCTTTGATATCGATATTGAAGTGGGTAATCTTTGGATTGGAATAAGCCTCCTCAAAGTTTACCTGGTCTATTCCTTCCCGTGTGCCTATCCAGAAGGTGCCGTCGGTATCCTGAAAAAGTGTCTGCACGAAACTACTTCGCAGGCTATTCTTATTTTCGGGCAGGTGGACCAGGCTATTGAACCTATGCCTGGAATAATCATAATAATCCAGGCCCTCTTGGGTTCCCACCCATAGAATATTTTCGTTGTCGACATACACATCGTAAACATCGTTACTACTAATAGAAGAATGGTTTTCGGGATTCGCGGAAAGGGTTTCAAAAATTCCCGAATCCCTAGCGTATTTTATCAGGCCATTGCCATAGGTTCCAAAAAAGATCTCTCCCTTATTATTCTCCGTTATCCCGTTTACGGATTTGGATCGATGCACTTCAATAAATCGGTCCCGTTCCGATTGGTATCTGTATATATTATCCTGTAAGGATATCCAAACTTCACCGTACGGATTGGTATATATCCGGTTTAAACCGTAGGCATTGAAGATTCCTACCCCATAATTCTTCACTATGGTAGAACTTTCATATTCGTATTTCAACAATCCCTTGTCGGTCCCAATCCAATACATATTATTGAAATCCTTGGCCATGGATGCGATCTTATAGCCTTCCAAAAACGGAACGATATTTAAGGTCTCCACATCAATAAGAAAATTTTCATTTTCCGTGGATGCCCATACCTGATTGTTGGACCCATCAAAATAAAGTTGCAGGACTGCATTATCTCCAATTTTGTTTAATATGCCCGGGGTGGGAATTACATCCAATGTAATCGTATTTATAACGCTGAGCCCGGTAACGGTGCCCACCCATAAGCGGTCTTTGGAAGTCGTGAGGGAGTATATGGTGTTCCCCTTGATCGTAGTACTATCACCAAGGTCGTTCTTAAATATTTTGAATCGGTACCCGTCATAGCGGTTTAGCCCGTTCTGCGTCCCGAACCATAAAAATCCACGACTATCCTTAACGATTTTCCGGACTTCGTTATGGGATAGGCCATCTATGGTGGTAATATGCTGAAATTTATATTCCTGTGACCAGCCCAACAGGGGGATGGCCAAAAAAAATAAGATCAGGGGAAAATATTTCCTTTCTATTTTGGTATCGACTTGCATTTGGGAAACCAAAGATACAATTTATAGGACATTTTCAATATCCGGGAATCATTATTCGATCGGTTTTGTCCATAACTATTTCCATTCTGAAATTTAGTATCTGCCCGGGCAAATTCAATATTGGTCGGACCCCCGTCAAAAAAAATGACCGTCCTGTATAGAACGGCCATTTGATATTAAAAACCTGTTTTGACTATCTTTTACAATTGGCGCCCCAGGTCTGCCCATCTTTATTATAACCAATGATCAATGTGCCCTCATCGATTTTGATCGCACCGTCACTGGATATCAAAACGCTTTGGTCTTTTTCCATTTTTATTCCTTTCAGGCCTGGAATACCATCGGAAAAATCAAAGTTATACGTATCGCCTACCTTAACGAGCGTTACCCGGCCTTCGTTGGTGGTGATGTTCGTACTGCTCCCCGGGTCCGTATAAGTTACCGTGCCCTTATAGGTCCCGACAAAAAGATCATCGTCGACGGGGTCGTTATCTTTGCTGCAGGATGCTATTAAAACGGTTGCCATAAACAGCACACTTAAAATTTTTATCGAATTTTTCATATGTAAATATTTATTGTTTTTTAATGGTCATATGTAATTCGCATATCTTCATTCTGGTTGTGACCAACTTATAAGTCATGCTCATTTCATATTCTTTATTTCTAATTAGAAATCAAAGTTAAATCCTCCATTTAAGATATGAAACCCCTTATCGGTATCGGGTCAACCTTTTATGCAATACAGTCAGGATCGACCATTGTAGTCAATAACTTTTGTTATCGGGTCATATTCATGGACAGGGGTTTGATAATTTTATGGAATAGACATTAAAGCTTTCCCAAACTTATGGATCGATCAAAGACCTTCCCATTGTGGGACCGTTGGGACACCGTCCCTAATTTCCCGCAACTTGAACAGCATACCGCTGTGGATGTCGCCATTATCGGAGGGGGTATCACTGGGATTACCACCGCCCTCTTACTGGGACAAAGGGGGTTTAAGGTATGTGTGCTGGAAGCCGGGCAAATAGGATTCCCTAAAGGGGGTGCACCCTTCCTATGATAGTTCGTTGGGACCCTACCGGGAATATGGGATCGCCCTAAGGGCCTCGGCCGATATGATCGATCCGGGCATCTATTGGAAGTATGCGGAAAATGGGAAGTATTCCATACGGACCTATATCAAGAATGATGAGGCTTATTTAATTGCGATCGGTAAGGAGCACAAAGTAGGACAAAATGCCAACAATACAGAATCTATCCGGGAACTCCATCAATTTGTCAAAACCAATTTTGACGCGGGGACCATAGTGGCACAATGGGGCGCCCAAAACTATAAACCTGCCGATCATTTGCCTTACATAGGTGAAATAAGCGAGGGTTCGGGCCAGTTTGTCGCCACTGGGTTTTCGGCCGATGGGCTGGTATATGGGACCGTTGCGGCGGGCATAATTTCCGATTCGATCTTGGAAAAACAAAATCCCTTTGCCAAAATGTTCAAAGCTTCCCGACATAATCCTATAAAAGCCTCAAAACGGTTTCTAAAGAAAAATATAAACCTAGCGGTCAATGTGATCAAGGATATCGTAGTGGAAAAAGGGGATATCGAAAAGATAGCCCCGGATGGGGCGGAAGTTATGGAACTCCATGGAAAAAAAATAGCCGTGTACAAAAACCCAAATGGCGGGATAGAAGCGGTGAGCGCTATCTGTACCCATTTGGGATGCACCGTGCACTGGAACCCCTTGGAAAAAAGTTGGGACTGCCCCTGTCACGGAAGTCGTTTCACCACCCAGGGGGAGGTGATCGAAGGTCCGGCACTGGCGGCTCTGGAAAAAAAGAATTTTTGACGTTTAAATACGTTGACCGTTAAAAACAACAGATATGAAAGTTGTACCGTCACTCCCATCCTTATCGCAGCAGATCGATGCCGAAATCAGGAAGTTTATAATAGAACAACAACATCCCTGCATAATGGCGAATACCGTTTTTGTCATGAACCGCTATGAGCTTCATCTACACGAAAAACTAGGCACGAAGGGAACTGCTGTCAAACTTCTTAAAGAACTTCAGGATTATGTGGCCGGGTACAATTTTTCCGACAACAAATTTAAAACCTTTATTGCGGTCTTTCCCGAAGAACAAATAGTTTCGGAAATAGAATTTGAGAACTTGATGTGGCGACAGCTTCAATTTTTACATGAAAAAGATCCCATGCCCTGGGATCCTACGGTAGGTAGCGAACCAGAGGACAATAATTTTAGTTTCAGCATTGCCGGAAGGGCGTTTTATATGGTGGGGATGCACCCCAAAAGTTCAAGACAGGCACGCCGTGCGCCGTATGCCACCATTGTATTCAATCTTCATTGGCAGTTCGAAAAATTGCGTGAAATGGGTGTATACCGTAAAGTGCGCGATAAGATAAGGCAGCGGGACGAAGAACTTCAAGGAAATATAAATCCCGTTCTGGAGGATTTTGGGGAAAGTAGCGAGGCTAGGCAATATAGTGGCAGAAATGTAGGGGAAAAATGGAAATGTCCCTTTCATAAACATTAGATCATAAAATTGGGAAGTTTAAAAAAATTGTAATTTTATCGATAGAACCCAAGAAGAAATACCGATCAGGAATGTATAACCCGCCGAAATACAGAAAAAACGAATCCCAATTTATTCACGATTTTATACAGGAGTATCCCTTTGCTACCACAGTGCTCCAAGGTTCGCGATTATTGGCTACCCATGTGCCCGTTTTAATTGAAGGCCCGGCCCAAAAATTTCGACTCTATGCCCATATCTCCAATAACAACCCCATGTGGGAATATTTAAGGGATGATAAGGAAATGCTATTGATCTTTAAAGGTCCGGATGCATATATTTCCTCCTCTTGGTATGCCGCTCCCGATATTCCTACTTGGGATTATTCCGCAGTACATGTTAATGCCCGCATACGATTACAATCCCAGGGGGAGCTGCAGCGATCACTTGAAAAATTAATAGCCCATTTTGAAAAAGAACAGGAAAATCCTTTGGACATCGACAAGATTCCCCAGGATGTATGGACCGAAAATTTCAAAGAAATTACAGGTTTTTGGTTAGAGCCCACAGAGATGGTGGGTATTGCAAAACTGCACCAAGGTTTTCCTAAAAGCGATATTCTAAATATCACGGAGCAGTTGAATAAGCATCCAAGTTGCCCTATGAATGAAATAGGTGCCTTGATAAAAAAGCAATATGGTGTATAAAATCCAAAAACAGACGGGTGCGGCCTTTACATTGTCCAAAAGGCAAAAGCTTAAGGTTATCGATCCCGAGGGAAGGCAGGTAAGCGATATAGTGCTTTTTAATAAGGAAGATATCCGGGAGAAACTATCATCCGGAAAAACATTGGATTTTGAGGAAAATATCCTGATTACAAAGGGGAATTATCTTTGGAGCAACCGAAGTAACCGGATGATGCGGATCTTGGAGGATACCAATGGCAGAAATGATTTCCTGCTTGCCCCATGCAGTCCCGAAACCTTTAAGATCATGTATGGCCACGAAGGCTACCATCCAAGTTGTTTTGATAATCTGCATACCAATCTGGCGCCGTTCGGCATTGTTCCCGATGAGGTGCCCACTGCCTTTAATATTTTTATGAACGTACAGTTTGCGATCGATGGAAAATTATCCGTGCTGCCCCCTTTGAGCAAAGCGGGGGATTTTGTGATCTTTGAGGCCCAAATGGATCTTATTGTCGCCCTTACGGCCTGCTCGGCAGAAGATAGTAATGGCGGAAGCTTTAAACCGATACATTATGAAATTTTTGATTAGCCGGTTTATTTTCAGGTCTTAATTTTATTTCCGATTTATTTCCGAGAACATAAGAAGTTGCACCATCGGCCAATCTTAAAAAGGACAAAGGGAACGAAATTGCTTTGACACATTTTGCGTTCCCTTTGCTTTCTTATTTTCCTTCATCGGGATTATCCGATTAGTTCAACAGGTATTATCTCAGCCTTGTAAACAATAGCACCCTGAAATAAGAATAATAAAGATAAGGCATCTTTTTTTAATTTTCAAGCGGTTTATCCGTTTGGATCGATCTAATTATCGATAAAGCACATTTTTGGATATTTTTAATGAAATTGAGGTCCTGTTGGTAGGAAAACCCATATTCCGCTCCAATTTATTCAATTATAATTTTTGCAATTTATTCCTCAGCATGCAAAGGACCCCAACTTCATCCTTAGACAAATTTTCAGCTTTAAGAAGTAGGGCATTGATTTCCTTCTCAAAATATTTTAGGGTGCGGCCCTTCAGATATTCGTCCAATATCCGTGGATCGATATAAGAACTGCGTGCCACGGCCGGGGTATTGCCCAATATTTCCGCCACTTGGTTTATTGCCTCCTTAATATTTTTGTTCAACAACCGTTGCTGTTTTCTGTCTACTGCGTCCATTTCATCCAAAGCAATTGCCGCGATCATGGTTCCCGCCCAGGTCCTAAAGTCCTTTGCCGAAAATTCTTCGCCCATCACCTCATGGATATAGGCATTGAGGTCATTGCTTTTCACATCGATCACCTCGTCGTTTTCATCCAAATACTTGAATATTTCATAGCCCGGCATGTCATCGATTTGCCGGACTATCCGGGCCAACTGCTTATCGACGATATGCTTTTGCTGGTTCTGGCCGGATTTACCGTTGTAGGTGAAAATAATCTCGTCACCCTGTATGATCAGATGCTTGCTCCGTAAAGTAGTGAGGCCGTAGGTTTCGTTCTCCTTGGAATATGATTCGTTTCCAGGACGGAAAAAGGCCGACTCCAGTAGACGCAACATCGTAGCCATTACTTTCTCCCTTGATAATTTTTTTTGGCGCAAATGTTGACCCGTTACACGTCTCATATGCTCTAGCTTTTCCGCAAATGAAATGATCCTATCAAATTTTTCGGAATTTTGTCTTTTTACATAATTGGGATGATAGATATATTGTTTACGGCCTTTATCGTCCCGGCCCGTAACCAATAAATTCCCAAATTTCTTTTCATTTATTTCAACATGGATCCAAGCGGGGGGAATAGCCAGGGAGGCAAACCATTCCCTTAATTTTTTATCCTTTATGGTATGGCCGTTCTTATCCTTGTAGGTAAAACCTTTTCCAATTTTTTTTCTATAATACATAGCCGCAGCCTATCCGTTACTATTTAAAGATCTGTCCCTGGACATACATAAGTATATCATTCTTAATCCTTTTCCTTGTGTTGGAGGTTCTCTAAAACTAAGGGCTCAAAAAAAAGGGGCAATAATCCCAGGGGATAGATCGGCCAAAACCGACTACCATACAGGTTTTGCAATCCGGAAGGCGATACATGGCATTTCCCGTATACAAAAATTAAAGGGACAGGATATTCTTTTTATAATTCATGGACCAATATTAGTAAAATGGACCGCCCATTTAATGGCGGTCCATCCCTTACTTAGCCAATACTGGAATTCCAACTTTCGATTTCCTGACGGATTTCTTCCGG
>DATGQM010000021.1:0-6120 GCA_035304205.1 Arenibacter sp.
TTAAAATTCTGCCCAGGCAGGCACTGCATGCAAAAACACTTGGATTTGTACATCCCGTTTCGGGGAAGTATATGAGGTTCGATTCCGAAGTACCTGGCGATATGATGGAATGTATAGAAAAATGGCGGCACTATGCCAGGCATAGTCAATTGGAATAGGTCGCCATCTTCCCAAATAACTCGATTTACCGGCTTGGCCGTATATGCCGATTCTTGTTATCTTTAACGTTATCCTTAATGAAAGGCTAAAAATGAAAATAGTTATATCACCTGCAAAATCATTGGATCTTGAAGGGGCGTTGCCCATCAAGGAATTCTCGCAACCCTTTTTTTTGGAGGACGCGGTTCGGATCAATAAGGTCTTGGCGAAAAAGAGACCAAAGGCCCTATCCCAATTGATGGGTATTTCCGATAGCTTGGCCCAGCTAAATTGGGAGAGGAACCAAGAATTTTCGGTTCCTTTTTCCCCAGATAATGCCAGACCGGCGATCTATACTTTCAATGGGGATGTATACCAGGGTCTGGACGCCTATACCATTGAACCGGACAAAATGGACCTGTTACAGGGAACCCTAAGGATATTGTCCGGCCTCTACGGGATTTTGAGGCCCTTGGACCTTATACAGGCCTATCGATTGGAAATGGGTACCCGGTTGAAGCTCGGAAGAAAGGAAAACCTTTACCAATATTGGAAAAAGCCGCTTACCGATCATCTGAATTCCGAGCTGGAGGAGGGGGAGTTGTTCCTGAATCTGGCCAGCAATGAATATTTTGGGGCGATAGATGTCAAGAAATTGAAAGTACCGGTAATCACTCCTATATTCAAGGATTGGAAAAATGACAATCTTAAGGTAATCAGTTTTTTTGCCAAACGGGCAAGGGGCTCTATGGTCCGTTATATATTGGATTCCGATGTAAATTCATTGGAGGGAATAAAAGGATTTGATCGGGATGGCTATCTGTACAGTAGGGAACATACCTTAAAGGAAGATCAGCCTGTTTTTATTAGATAAGTTAATGAGTTAAGGGTTAATGAGTTAATGAGTTAAGAGTTAAGAGTTAAGGGTTAATGGGTTAAGAGTTAAGGGTTAATGAGTTAAGAGTTAATGAGTGTTGGGATTGTTGATTTATGTTGTAGGGGCGAATGGCCATGCGCCCTGATGTGGGTTAAAGGGTTTAGGGTTAAAAATGTGAATAAATTCAATATTTTGGTTAAATAAACGTTATATCCAAAAACCTATTTTTCCTAAATATAAAATAGATGAAACAGCTTGTCTTTTTACTAATGTCCCTATTCCTTTTAATGGGATGTACCGATCGGGACGACGACCTTGACGGGGTATATATCAGAATAAAGAACGAAAGTAATATTACCTATGACCTGGTACGGGTTGGCGAGGCGGACAAGCTGCACGAAAACATAGCCCCTGGAGCATTTTCAGGCTATTTAGAATATCGGACCGCCTATAGCTATGCTTATATTAGCATAGACTCGGGAGATGAAAATTATCTTTTCCAGATTACCGATTTTGTAGGGGAAACTCCTTTGGAACACGGATTTTATACCTATGCCCTAAATATCTCCGAAGAGGGACTGGTGCAATTGGATTTTAGGGTGGATCTATAAAAATCCCCCAAGACTGCCCTTACTTTTTCTTTTCGACATTTATCTTTTCCTCTATGGTGGGTCTTTTCTTGATTTTGCGTTTTCGCCTGGTCCCATAGGTGCCGAGAATTATTTTGCCCCTTTTCGATTTTTTATCTCCTTTTCCCATTGTTTAGTATATTAATTTTTATAAAGTTACAGGATTTTTCCGCTATTGTCAAGTGGAACGAGATCAAGATCTCAAGATAAGTCATAGGCAATAAGCAATATGCTTCCACTTACGCTGCAATCATTAAACTTTTTGTACAACGGGCACAAATCTCAAAACTTGAAAACAATACGACCAATGTAACAATGGAAACTATTTTGAAAGTTTTTGGGGCATTGAGAGCTAAAGTAAATTTCAATGTTGAACTAATGAATAGCCCAGTACAAATTGCAGGATAGTTACTTACTTTAATAAGGTATTGCCAAAAGTCTGGCCGAACGCTACCCTACTCCACCTTCCCGTTAAACCTCCGTTACAGTAAATCGAAAACCATTTAGCGCCAAAGATTTCCAAGTGATGATATATAACGATTTGCAACAAATTTCTTCAAACATAACACTTTTGGTTATTGATTTCCTTAGCGTAAAATGGTAAGTTTGTAGGGAGTTAACTAATTGTTGGGTACAGCATTTCAAAAAAAATATTGGGTTGGAAATAAAAAAGGTCCTAGTAGCAAACCGGGGGGAAATAGCCATTCGCATTTTTAGGGCATGCGTAGAGATCGGGATAAAAACGGTAGGGGTCTATACCTATGAGGACCGCTATTCCCTCCATCGATATAAGGCCGATGAAAGTTACCAGATAGGGGAGGACCATGAGCCCTTAAAGCCCTATTTGGATATGGACGCCCTCATTAAAATTGCTAAGGACAACGGGGTGGACGCCATTCATCCCGGATATGGTTTTTTGTCCGAAAATGCAAACTTCGCCCAAAAATGTGAGGATAACGGGATAATTTTTGTCGGGCCCAAAGTTTCAGTTTTAAAGGCTTTGGGCGATAAGATTACGGCCAAGGAAGTGGCCGTGGCAAATCGGGTTCCCATTATTAGGAGCAGCGATAGGGATCTTACCGATATTGATGTAGCCCTATCCGAAGCCATTAAGATCGGTTATCCCCTAATGCTAAAGGCGGCATCTGGAGGGGGGGGACGTGGAATGCGCGTTATCCGTACCGAGGATGAACTGAGAAAGGGATTTCCCGAAGCAAAACGGGAATCGCTCAACGCCTTTGGCGACGACACGGTATTTTTGGAAAAATTTGTGGAGAATCCCAAGCATATAGAAATTCAGATCGTAGCCGACACCCATGGCAATATTGTGCATCTGTACGAACGGGATTGTTCCGTACAGCGCCGTTACCAAAAGGTGATAGAATTCGCCCCCTCGATCGGCCTGCCGCAGGAAACCAAGGACAGCCTCTATAAATATGCCATTGATATCTGTAGGGCAGTGGATTACAACAATATCGGTACCGTCGAATTCTTGGTAGATGACGACGGCAGTATTTACTTTATAGAAGTAAACCCAAGGATCCAGGTAGAACATACGGTGACGGAAATGATCACCAATATCGATCTGGTAAAGACACAGCTATTTATTGCGGGCGGCTATAGATTATCGGACAAACAGATCAAGATCCAAGATCAGGAATCGATCGTGATCACCGGGTATGCACTGCAATGTAGGATCACTACCGAGGATCCGGCCAATGATTTTAAACCGGATTATGGCGTGGTAACTACCTATAGGAGCGCTTCGGGCCTAGGGATCCGTTTAGATGCGGGCAGTATCTACCAAGGGGTGGCGATTTCCCCATTTTTCGATTCAATGCTGGTAAAGGTGTCGGCATTGAGCCGGACCTTGGACGGGTCTTGCCGTAAAATGAGAAGGGCCCTGGCCGAATTTCGGATCCGGGGAGTTAAGACCAACATGGCATTTTTGGATAATATCCTAAAGCATCCCACTTTTAGGGAAGGCAGGGTTACTGTGAATTTTATTAAGAACGAACCGGAGCTATTCCGGTTTGTAGAACCTAGGAACCGTGCCAATAAATTGGTAGAATTTTTGGGCGAGATCATTGTAAACGGGAATCCCGATGTTAAAAAAATGGATCGGGCACATGTCTTTTCCAAACCAAAGGTTCCTTCGGTTCCAAAAATGGAGGGGTACCCAAAAGGGACCAAAGATCTTTTGACGGAATTGGGCCCCGAACAATTTTCGGAATGGCTCAAAAAAGAAAAAAAGATCCATTTTACCGATACGACCATGCGCGATGCCCATCAGAGCTTATTGGCTACTCGGATGAGGACCATAGATATGCTAAAAGTGGCGAGCGGTTATGCCAAGAACCATCCCGATATTTTTAGTATGGAAGTTTGGGGAGGAGCTACTTTTGACGTCTGCCTTCGTTTTTTACAGGAAAATCCATGGGAACGATTGCAACTGCTGAGGAAGGCCATGCCCAATGTTTTATTACAAATGTTGATCAGGGGTTCCAATGGCGTTGGCTATACCGCTTATCCCGATAATCTGATTGAACGTTTCGTAGCGGAATCTTGGGAGTCGGGCATCGATGTATTCCGGATTTTTGATTCACTGAATTGGATGAAGTCGATCGCCCCCTGTATCGAATATGTGAGAAATAAAACAGGCGGACTCGCAGAGGGTTCCCTATGCTATACCGGGGATATCCTGGATCCGTCCAAGACCAAATACGATCTAAAGTATTACGTGCAATTGGCCAAGGATATAGAAAATGCCGGTGCCCATATCCTGGGGGTAAAGGATATGGCAGGCTTGTTAAAGCCCTATGCGGCCTACGAACTGATATCCGCATTAAAATCGGAGATCAATATCCCCATCCATCTCCATACCCATGACACCTCCTCTACCCAGGCGGCCATGTATTTAAAGGCAATTGAAGCCGGTGTGGATGTAGTGGATGTGGCCCTGGGAGGCTTATCGGGCCTAACCTCACAGCCCAATTTTAATTCGGTAGTGGAAATGTTGCGCTTTCAGGAAAGGGAGAACAATCTGGATACCGATAAATTGGCGGAATATTCCAATTATTGGGAAACGGTGCGCAATTATTATTACACTTTTGAATCGGGCCTGAAATCGGGGACCGGGGAAGTGTACAGGCACGAGATTCCCGGGGGGCAATATTCCAATCTTAAAGGGCAGGCCATCGCATTGGGGCTAGAGGATAAATTTCCGGAGGTCACTAAGATGTACGGGGAGGTAAACCAACTTTTTGGCGATCTGATCAAGGTTACCCCTAGTTCCAAGGTGGTCGGGGACATGGCCCAGTATATGATCAGCAATAATCTTAGCGTACAGGATGTTATGGAAAAAGGGGATACTATTTCCTTTCCACAGTCCGTAATGGGTTTCTTTAAGGGAGATCTTGGGCAGCCCGTTGGCGGTTTTCCGAAAAAATTACAGGAAATTGTCCTAAAAGATCAAAAGCCTTATACGGAAAGACCCAATGCCCATATGGAACATATAGATTTTGATGTCGAATTCGCCGCCTTCAAAAGGGAATTCAATACCGGAATGGGACGGGAGCTCTTGATGACCGATTTCCTGTCCTATAAATTGTATCCAAAAGTGTTCACGGATGCCTATAACAATCACGTGAAGTACGGCAATGTTATGAATATCCCTACCAAGAATTTCTTTTATGGAATGGAAGTGGGGGAGGAGATCATTGTGGAGCTGGACAAGGGAAAGAACATTCTGGTCTCCCTTATGCTAAAAGGGGATCCGGACGATGCTGGCAACGTAAGTATCTATTTTAAGGTAAACGGACAGTTGCGGAACGTAATTATAAAGGATAGGTCTATAAAAGTAAATAAAGTGGAGAATCTAAAGGCCGATGCCGGGGACGCAAAACAGGTCGGTGCGCCCTTGCAGGGATTGCTCTCCAATGTGTTGGTGAAGAAGAACCAGGAAGTGAAGAAGAACCAGCCATTGTTCGTGATCGAGGCCATGAAGATGGAGACTACGGTTACCGCTACCGAAGCGGGCGTGGTAGATAGGATACAATTGTCGGGGGGGACTTTGGTCAATTCCGAGGATCTGGTACTGGTGCTTAAATAACGGACCGTTGCCGACTGTAATTTAATTTGGAAAAATTCTTAAAATGTTCTTGCATACCCATCCCTATGAACCTTTTTTATTCGAGGAAGCTACAAAGTTGATCGTAGGGACCTTGCCCCCTCCCAGATTTACGACGAGGGAGTTGAGAGCAGGGGACGTAGATTTTTGCTATGGCAGCAGGGACGGACAATTGTGGCCTATATTGGACCAAATTTTTGGGCTTGGCCTAGCTTTTGAAACCTCGGATCGAGCCGTTCAACAGCGTATCGATTTTTTATTGGAATACAAAATAGGTATTTGCGACATGGTCAAAAGTGCGGAGCGTAGCAAGATCGATGCCTCCGACCTGGGTATGAACCAGATCG